>JAGHVI010000223.1 GCA_018064385.1 Candidatus Minthenecus merdequi | reverse complement strand
ACTTTAGACCAGATGAAAGGAGTGGGTATCATCCTGATGCTCATTGGTCATCTTTTCATACCATACATAGGACGTTTCATATTCTCCTTTCACATGCCGCTGTTCTTTCTGGTTTCAGGGTATCTATACAAGAAGAAACCGAACCTTCAGATGTTCTGGACATTGTTCAAGCGTCTGATGGTGCCGTATATTGTGCTGGGATTTCTGTTTCTGATATACTCTGAACCACCATTAGAGGCATTAATGTCGCTGCTTGCTGCCGAATGCTGGAAGATGAGACCTTGCGTGATTGAGACACAGGCGATAGCAGGCGTATTCTGGTTCCTGCCGGCAATGTTCTTTGCCAAGTTGATTTACAACTTCATTGCAGACACCAAATATGTCCATATCATAGTGCTTGTGCTTTTCACCTCATTCTGGATTGTTGGCAAACACACACATCTTCCACTTTGCATATCAGAGGGTTGCACTGCAATGATATTCGTGCATTTAGGCTATATGTTCAGGCAGTACGAGGCGAAGGTTGACAGTGTGCAGAAATACATTTACTGGATAGGCACACCTGTGACAATAGTCTGTCTGATATTCTCGTACACCGAGGTAGGGACATCGTCGTACAAGTTCTACCTGCTTGACGTCGCAGTTGCCTGCTTTATCAACTACTTGCTGTACAAGATATTGTGCAGTAATAAGTCAGGATATATTGCCAAGGCTCTGAACGAGACAGGTCTCTATTCCTTGCAGTTATTGTGCGTACACGTGTTTGTTGGAGTATTGTTAGCACAGTTCGGGTTTGCCGACCCTCACGAGATACGATATGCAACATTGAGTCTGATACTGCCATTCGTCATTGTGTTTGGAGTGAAGGGCACACCTCTGAACCTGATATTTAAATTGTAAATTGCATAACCATTATGAAAGTAAATCTTTGCGGATTGGAGTTGGACAACCCTATTATTCCTGCATCAGGGACATTCGGTTTTGGTGTTGAACACTCACAATTCTATGACATAAACTGCCTTGGCTCACTCTCATTCAAAGGTACGACACGCGAGGCAAGATTCGGCAACCCCACCCCACGCATAGCAGAATGCGGAAGTTATGGAATGATAAATGCCGTTGGACTGCAAAACCCAGGCATAGATGCAGTCTGCGAGAAACAGATGAAAGTGTTGAACCACTTCTACAAAAAGCCAGTCATAGCCAATATAAGCGGATTCTCGATAGATGAATACCAGGAGTGTTGCGCCAAGATTGACAAGCAAGAACAAGTTGGCATCATTGAAGTCAACATTTCCTGTCCTAACGTGCATAACGGAGGAATGGCATTCGGCACAGACCCAAAAGCAGCAGCAGAAGTTACGAAGGCTGTGAAAGAGGTAACAACCAAGCCTGTAGTGATGAAACTCTCACCTAACGTAACAGACATCGTAAGCATTGCAAAGGCGTGCGAAGAGGCAGGTGCTGACGGACTCTGCCTGATAAACACAGTATTAGGCATGAGGATAGACATCCGCAGAAGAAAACCCGTAATTGCCAACCGTTATGGAGGATACTCTGGTTCGGGCATATTTCCACTGGCTTTGAGAATGGTCAATCAGGTTGCTAACGCATGTCATGTTCCCATCATAGGTTGCGGCGGTGTGAGTCGTGCAGAAGACGTGATTGAGATGATGATGGCAGGAGCAACTGCTGTCGAGATAGGCGCAGCAAACCTCACCAACCCTATGATATGCAAGGAGATTATAGACCGTCTGCCAAGTCTCATGCAGGAACTAAAAATCGAGCATCTGAAAGACATTATCGGTATTGTAAATAAGACACTATGAATAAGAAAGATGTAATCATTGCTTGCGACTTTGCAAGCGCAGAAGATACTTATCGTTTCCTTGATAAGTTCAAAGACGAACCTCGCAAACCTTTCGTCAAGATAGGTATGGAGTTGTTCTATGCAGCAGGTCCAGACATCGTTCGTGAGTTGAAACGCCGTAGACATCAGATATTTCTTGACCTGAAACTGCACGACATTCCTAACACAGTAAAGAAGTCAATGGCAGTTCTCAGCCGTTTGGACGTTGATATGTGCAACCTCCATGCAGCAGGCACAATCGAGATGATGAAGGCTGCTCTTGAGGGACTTACACGTGAAGATGGCACACGACCATTGCTCATTGCCGTGACTCAGTTGACCTCTACAAGCGAAGAGCGTATGCACGATGACCTTCTCATTCCAGGCAAGATTGGCGACTGTGTCGTACATTATGCACGCAATGCACAAAAGGCTGGTCTTGATGGTGTTGTATGCTCGCCACTTGAGGCTGGCATTGTCAAGGAGGCTTGCGGACAAGAGTTTATGGCAGTCACCCCCGGCATACGTTTCGCAGATGGTGCAGTAGGCGATCAGGTACGCGTAACCACACCTGAGAAAGCACGCCAGATAGGTTCTGACTTCATCGTCGTAGGCCGCCCTATCACAGCAGCCGACGACCCTGTTGCAGCATACAAGCGTTGTATGAAAGAGTTCTTAGGAGAATAAAAAGAATAAAGATATGAAGAAACAGATAGCACACGACCTGCTTTCAATCAAGGCAGTCTTCCTCCGCCCTGAGGAACCATTCACATGGGCAAGTGGCATCAAAAGCCCAATTTATTGCGACAACCGTCTCACCCTCACAGCCGTTGAGGTACGCAATCACGTTGAGCAGGGACTTGCAGAGACCATCAAACGTGAATACCCAGAGGCAGAAGTGCTGATGGGAACATCAACGGCAGGCATAGCACATGCAGCAATCACCGCCACAATTCTTGGATTGCCAATGGGTTACGTACGTTCCTCCAGCAAAGACCATGGCCGTGGCAACCAGATTGAAGGTCGTCTGGAAAAGGGTCAGAAAGTTGTAGTTGTCGAAGACCTTATCTCAACCGGAGGTTCCTGCATTGACGTTGTGAACGTATTGCGTGAAGCAGGAGCAGACGTGCTCGGCATCGTCAGCATCTTCACTTACGGAATGCAGAAAGGCCTTGACAAGATTGCAAACGCCAACACCACAAACCATTCTCTCTGCAACCTCGACGTATTGCTGGACGTTGCCGCCGAAGAAGGCTACATCAAGCCCGAACAGAAGGAACAGATTATCAAGTTCCGTAACAACCCATCAGACGAAAGTTGGATTAAATAATGAACAGAGCTGGCATTTCAATGAAATGCCAGCTCTTAGTTTGTTGTAATATACAATTGTCACTCAAAAAAAAAACGTTCACACCACTTTACATTTTTGAGTCAAAAGTGTAAAACTCAATTACACTTTTCTTCTACTATAAAGGCAATAATACTCCACTATATTACTCAGATACAATATCTAAGACCTAATGCCAAATGCCAATCGAAATAATGCACAGTAGAAGAGCCGTCAAACCCGAATCCGTATCCTGGTCGGAAATCCAACGAAATAGATAGTGGAACAGAAGCCAACTTTATTCCAGCACCAATCATACCATTGATTCCTAACTTACCAGCAAAGATATTCGTTTCGAAGAAGCCAAGCATACCAAGACTTGCACCACCACCTGCAAATGCATATAGACCTCCTTCTAAATCTTTATGATACAGAAAATTAGGATTAAGGGAAAAATCCCATAAACTAATAGTACCAACTACACTATATCTACTATCCGGAAAATTGACAATAGTTCTTTCTACTCCACATGCCAAATCTGTTTGAATCGCAATATTAGGTTTTAGATAGTACTTGTAGCTAAGTCCATTAAAACCTCCAGCAACAATACCAAATTCATTTTTCTGAGCGTATGCCGATATAGACAGCAAGCCCACAATGCAGATTAAAATTGTCTTCTTCATAATCGTAAATATTAAAAAAATATTTTATTTCATATACAGTTCAGAGGAAAAGGTGCTCAGAACCGCTAAGTAACTACAGCAAAGGCGTCATATATAACGGCAGACAAATCAAATCATCCCTTTCTTAATCGTCTGTATGCAGCATTATGCTTTTTTGATATCAATACAATGAGTGTGTCACTTTCAACCAAATCTTCGTTAGTATAATACGACTAATATTGAAAAAAAGAATCCAAATCATTCAGATAGACAGTAAAAAGACTCTTAATCTGATTTGTCGTATTGTTGAGATCAATTATGACATGATGAGAATATTCATTGCGGGCAAATTCTTCTACAATGTAACATTTTTCCACACGCCATACTCTCTCAATCATCAATATGCTGTCATACTTGGCTTCATTTCTCCATCACAACAATAAGTCGTAAATCTTACGTTTCATATCTCCATTTATATGTTCATTGCACCTTTCTGCATTTTTTCAAACCCTATTTCCTACTCCTTTCCGCATTTTTTTACATCGCATCATTATTGCATACACTTCTAATTCATTATATTTAAGTGTATTAATACCACAAAGAAACAATAACATTTTTCATTAATAAACGCACTGCAAAGTTACAAAATTTCCACGATTTTCAATCAAAAATTCCAATGATTTTCAATTGTTTTTCAAATCATTAATAATCAACAATTAAGAAAAATATACCTTTCCATAAAGATTGTTGGCGAACTGCATTGTTATATCAAGAATTAGTTGTACCTTTGCACAAATTATTATAAGTATAATAA
>JAGHVI010000173.1 GCA_018064385.1 Candidatus Minthenecus merdequi | reverse complement strand
TCCTTGCGCAAACTACCACAACTATGGTTACAGCCAGCAGATATTCGATGCATCCGAATTGCAGGCTGGTCAGATTACTGACATAGCATTCCAGTATGGATCTTCTTCCGCCATGACTAAAACCAATGTCAAGATTTATCTCGGTCATACAACCAAGTCTGAGTTCACTTCTGGCACTGACTGGGTCGCTGCTGATGATTTGACAGAGGTCTATTCCGGTCCATTCCATTGCAGTGGCAATGGCGTGTTCAATACGTTCACGCTGACTACTCCATTCAACTACAATGGTACTGACAATTTGGTTGTTGCCGTTCATAAGGAGAATAATGGCTACGAAGGTAGTTCTTATAATTTTACATATACATATTGCAGTGGTTCAAAGACATTGTATTATCAGAATGATTATACCGATTGTCCTGTAGCATCTCCTGCTTCTGGTACTACTGCAAGTTTCCGTAACAACGTCCAGTTCTGCTTCACTCCTCAGGCTTGCCGTTCTGTCACCAACCTCATTGTTGACAACATTACCACAAATAGGGCTCGTGCACACTGGTATCCTGGTGCTGACGAAACGGAATGGCATGTGATTAACAGCACGGAGCAGATGACAGAAGACGAACTTGCTGCTTCCACTAACTATACTACGGTGACGGACAATCCTTTTAATATGTATTTCGGCCTTACCAAGGATATGGACTACTACTTCTATGTCCGTGGCAATTGCGGTGAAGGCGAGACAAGCAAGTGGAAAGAGATTCACTACACCACTCTTCCTTCATGCTCGACTCCTGCAACGGCTGTCGCAACATCCGAGGCTGACAACTCTATCACATTCACTGTAACTTCTGGCAAATATGGCACAGAGGGTACTTACGACTACCGCTACTGGATTGTAGGCACTACCGACACTACCACAATCTCTGCTCAGGGTGCTGAATATACAGCAACAGGTATTGCTGGTTGTGTTGACTATGCTTGGGAGGCCCGTGCCAACTGCTCGGGCAACGGTGAAGGCGCAAGCCGTTGGGTTGCCGGTAATGATGTCCACGTCTGTGGCGCAATTTCCCTTCCTTACAGCGAGAGCTTCGAGACTGTTCCTATGACTTATTCTGGTCCTGGCATGATTGAGACTATCTGCTGGAACGACCTCAACGCAACAGAAGTAGGTGGAAGTGCAACTTACCCTAAGTACAATGCTTCGACTTCTTACGCAACAGCTGGAAGCAAAACATTGCAGTTCTACAGCAGCAATACAACGCCTATCTATGTGATTCTGCCAAAACTTGCTGATGCAACACAATGTCAGGTCAAGTTCGACTGTGCAGTCGAGAATCTTAGTTCTTCTGGCAGATTCCAGATTGGTTACCTGACTGACCCTACTGATGCAACTACATTCGTACCTGCATTCACCGACAATCCTACTGCTACTTATAGTATGCAGACCCGCGTTGCTAACCTCTTCAATATCCCAGAAGGTGCACGCATCGCAATCTGCTATACGGCAGGAAATTACACCAACTATTATGGCTGGATAGACAATGTCCGCGTGGATACTGTCCCTTACTACAACGTGGCAACTGCCGTTGCACCGGAGGTAACTCCTGCTATCGGTGCAGTTGAGGCTGCATACAACGAGAGTGACACACTTTCTGCAGGTGTATTCTATGGCGGCTCAGCTCCTGTATTCACTGCTGTTCCTAACGAGGGTATCGAGTTCATCAACTGGACTAACGCCAACAATGGCGACACTCTCGCAACAGTCAACCCTTGGACAATCAACATTGCCCAGGATACTGCTATTGTGGCTAACTTCGATACCGCATCGTTCGACCTGAATGTTGTCGTTGCCCCTGGTCACGACATCTTTGGTGAGGTCGCAGGTAGCGGCACATTCCTCTATGGCAGGACAGTGAACTTCTCGGCTACTCCAATGGATCACTACAGCGTAGTATGGCCTGACGGCAACACCGACAATAATCGTTCTATGGTAATGCCAGGTCACGATACTACCATCGTGGCACACTTCACTATCGACAAGCACCAGCTCACAGTCGCAATGAACGACTCGTCGAAGGGTACTGTCACAGGTACTGGCGTTTACGATTACGGTACATTCGTTGAAATCACCGCTACTCCTAACGATCCTGATCATATAATATTCACAGGATGGAGCAATGGCGAGACTAACGATACAATCACAATCGACTTGCAGCACGACTCTACAGTCGTTGCAAACTTCATCTGGGATACGCATACAGTCGCAACTTCCGTCAACGACGAAAGCATGGGTTCTGTAACCGGTGCCGGTACTTATACCCACGATGACGTTGCACGCCTCATCGCAACTCCTGCTGACCACCACATCTTCGTAGAGTGGAGCAATGGCCTGACCAACGACACTATTGATGTCACAGTTGTCAGCGATACGGCTCTTACTGCTACATTTGATTGGGATTCTCACGACATCACAGTCCTCAAGAATGTTGACTCAATGGGCGTTGTGACAGGTGCTGGTAACTATTACCATGGCACTCCAGTGACACTCACTGCTACTCCTGCCGCACATCACCATTTCGTTGACTGGAGTACTGGCGAGACCACTACTACAATCACGGTTACAGCTGATGACGACACAACCATCACTGCCAACTTCGCTGCTGACATTCATACTATTGCTGCAAACGTGAACGACACTGTAATGGGTCATGTTGAAGGCGCAGGTGAGTATGCTTACGGCACTATGGCAACATTGACTGCTGTGGCTAACGAGCACTATCACTTCGTAAACTGGAGCAATGGCGAGACTTCAGACGTCCTCAGCTTCGTTGTTGTAGGTGATTCTACCGTAACTGCCAACTTCGCTATCGACCAGCATATTGTTACAGTCAATGCAAACGATGATGCTCTCGGTACAGTTACCGGTGCAGGTACTTACAACTATGGTTCTCAGATAACACTGACCGCAACTCCTGCTGACGCTCACAGCCTGTTCACTGGTTGGAGCAATGGCGAGACTAACGACACTATAGTTATAACTGTTACAGGCGACACAACCATCACTGCCAACTTCACTCTTGACAGCCATATTATCACTGCAAATGTGAACGATACTGTTATGGGTCATGTTGAAGGCGCAGGTGAGTATGTTCACGGCTCTATGGCAACATTGACCGCTGTAGCTAACGAGCACTATCACTTCGTAAACTGGAGCAATGGCGAGTCTTCAGACGTCCTCAGTTTCGTTGTTGTAGGTGATTCTACCGTAACTGCCAACTTCGCTATCGACCAGCACATTATTACCGCTCAAATCAATGGTAATGGTTCTGTTACTGGCGAAGGTACTTATAACTATGGCGATCAGGCAACACTTACTGCAACTGCCGATGCAGGTTATGAGTTCGATGGATGGGAAATTGATGGCGTTTCTTACACTGACTCTACTGTCACTATCACAGTCGAAAAGGATATGATTGTCGTTGCTAACTTCATTGTTAAGACTTCAGTTGAAGAAACTGAGGCTGACAATTATGTAGCATACGTTGAGAATAACGAAATCATCGTATCTGGCGTTGCCGAGCATACTGTATCTGTTTACGATATGAATGGCCGTCTTGTCAGCACTATCAAAAATGCCGTTGACGTTGAACGCTTCACCGTAAATGCTGCAGGTGTTTATGTCATCCGCGTTAACAATATGGCTTCAACAAGAGTCATTGTTAAGTAACTTCTAATTACCTGATAAAAAAAGAGCCCGCTCTTCGAATGAAGGGCGGGCTTTTTTGTTTTCTGAATTTTAGAGTGAATTTATTTCCAAATGATAATTTTGACAACTATGTCACCAATTTTCTCCTCTCCTCTGCCAATATGACACGCCAGAGTGCTCAAATACCGCTGGCACGCCATTTGACAATAATATGGCAAACGATAATTAACAACTAACTATAATATGGAAAAAATAATTGGCATAGACTTAGGAACCACAAACTCCTGCGTCGCAGTATTGGAAGGTAACGAACCTACCGTAATAACAAATTCAGAGGGCAAACGCACAACTCCTTCAATCGTCGGTTTTATTGACGGCGGTGAACGCAAAGTGGGTGATCCTGCCAAACGTCAAGCTGTGACTAACCCTAAAAATACTGTATATTCTATCAAACGTTTCATGGGCGAGACTTACGACCGCGTACAGAACGAGATTATGCGTATGCCATACGAAGTGCGCAAAGGCGACAACAATACTCCTCGCGTTGCTATTGATGGTCGTCTCTACACACCACAGGAGATTTCAGCAATGATCCTTCAAAAGATGAAGAAAACCGCTGAAGACTACCTCGGTCAGTCTGTATCAAAGGCTGTCATCACCGTCCCTGCATATTTCTCTGACGCACAACGTCAGGCAACAAAAGAGGCTGGAGAAATCGCAGGTCTTACCGTCTGCCGTATTGTCAACGAACCTACTGCCGCTGCACTCGCTTACGGCCTTGACAAATCCAATAAGGATATGAAAATTGCCGTCTTCGACCTCGGTGGTGGTACTTTCGATATCTCTATCCTCGAACTTGGCGATGGCGTCTTCGAGGTTAAATCAACCAATGGTGACACCCACCTCGGTGGTGACGACTTCGACCACGTAATCATTGATTGGCTTGCCGACGAGTTCCAGAAAGACGAGGGTGCAGACCTCCGTCAGGACCCTATGGCTATGCAACGTCTCAAAGAAGCTGCCGAAAAAGCTAAAATCGAGTTGTCAAGCTCTGCCTCAACCGAAATCAACCTCCCTTATATAATGCCTGTCGGTGGTGTGCCTAAACACCTCGTAAAGACATTGACCCGTGCAAAATTCGAGTCGCTCGCTGACCGCCTCATCCAGGCTTGTCTTCCTCCTTGCGAAAATGCCCTGAACGCTGCAGGCTTCTCTAAATCTGATATTGACGAAGTTATCCTCGTAGGTGGTTCTACCCGTATCCCTGCTATCCAAGAGTTGGTTAAGAATTTCTTCGGCAAAACTCCTTCAAAGGGCGTCAACCCAGACGAGGTTGTAGCCGTAGGTGCTGCCATTCAGGGTGCAGTTCTCACCGGCGAAGTTAAAGATGTTCTCCTATTGGATGTCACTCCTTTGAGCCTCGGTATCGAAACAATGGGTGGTGTGATGACCAAACTCATCGATGCTAACACCACTATCCCTACAAAGAAGTCCGAAGTGTTCTCAACTGCTTCAGATAACCAGCCTTCCGTACAAATCAACGTCCTCCAAGGCGAGCGCCCAATGGCATCTCAGAACAAACAGATTGGCATGTTCCACCTCGATGGTATCCCTGCCGCTCCTCGTGGAGTTCCTCAAATTGAAGTTACATTCGACATCGACGCAAATGGTATCCTCAAGGTTTCTGCCAAGGACAAAGCCACTGGTAAGGAGCAGTCAATCCGTATTGAGGCTTCATCTGGTCTCTCGGAAGACGAAATCAAGCGTATGAAAGCTGAGGCTGAAGCAAATGCTGAAGCTGACAAGAAAGAGCGTGAGCGCATAGACAAACTCAACCAAGCCGACAGTATGATTTTTCAAACCGAAAAACAACTCAAGGAACTTGGCGACAAACTTCCTGCAGACAAGAAGGCTCCTATCGAAAGCGCACTCGAACAACTCAAAACTGCCCACAAAGATCAAAACATTGAGGCTATTGACAAAGCTATGGAAGCTCTCAACACCGCATTCCACGCTGCTTCTCAGGATATGTACAATGCTGCCAACGCACAACAGCAAGGCGGTGCTCAACCAGGTCCAGACTGCAACTGCGGTAACAATGGCTCATGCAATAATCAGGGTGGCAATAACAACTCTGACAACGTGACAGACGTTGACTTTGAAGAGGTAAAATAACACCCTATAGTCAAATAAAAAAGGTACGACAACAGATTGTCGTACCTTTTTTTATTTCTCAACGCTAAGAACAATCACCTTTCATCAACAAACTTGATTGGCTTACGCGATTTTGCTGGAAAATTTATACGATTAACAACATCTACTGGCAGAATTTCGATTATGGGAGTAACCCTGAGCCTTGCCCTGAATCTATCTTTAAGGTCCTTAATCACACTCTCATTATCCATAAGACCTTTTACCCCCACACGAACAATTACCTCGTCAGTTCCCGACTCGGAATTACGAACCATTACTACATAATTCTCAACGTATAAAGTATTGTCCAACACATCATTAATCGCAGGTGGATATAACGTTGTACCTTTCAATTTTATCATATTATGCTTCCTGCCTACCAAAGGAGTCAGACGATAGGAGTTCCTACCACACTTGCACTTCTCCGTCACACGTGCCGCCATATCGCCAGTCCTGAAACGCAAAAGAGGCATTCCCTCAACACCCAATGTGGTAACAACAATTTCACCAACCTGTCCATCAGGAACTGGTTTGTTATCCTCTCCTATGATTTCAGTAATTATCAACTCTGGATGGACATGACCACCACAGCCATACTCGCACTCAGAAAAAGTAGCCGACATCTCAGTCGAAGAATATGTGGAAAATAACTGAACCTCTGACCAACGATCTTTGATTCTCTGTCCCAAAAGACTCAAATTAAACTGTTGATCACGCAAACCCTCTCCTATACCTATCACCTTCTTTATAGAACTGTTGTGATAATCAATGTTGTTTGCATCAGCATAATCCAACAACCTCAAGATGAACGACGGCACACACATTATAGCCGTCGGATGAAGTCGCTGAATAGTATCCCACTGTAATTCAGGTACACCATTACCTACACGTACTACGCTGATACCCAACTTTCTTGCACCTAACCAATAAGCAAGTCCAGCCATAAAACGTTTGTCAAGCGTAACCATTAATTGAAGAATATCCCCATGCTTGAGATTTGCGCACTCAAACGATTTCTTCTCGTTAAATGCCAACCGTTCCAAGTCATTTTCGGTACATCCAAACACAACCGGGTCTCCCAATGTTCCTGAGGTAGTGATAAAATCAACAATTTTCTCGGGATTGACACATCTGAAATCATCATTAAACCTATGCAAATCCTCTTTCTCTGTAAATGGAAGTTTTTGCAGGTCTTCAAGATATCTTATCTCCCCAATATCAATACCGTTACTTCTGAACAAGTTCTGATAATAGGGTGAATGATTCTGCAAAAATATCAATTGCTCGCGCAATTTGGCTTCCTGAAACCGTTTAATCTCATCAACAGTGCGAAACTCTATATCATTATTCATTTCTTCCTGTTTTCTTCAATATACTTCGCCATAGCATTAACAGACTTGAATACCTCACGACTCTCTTTCCTATCGGTCAACTTGATTCCATAATGTTTATCAAGCAACATCATAAGCTCCAATGCGTCAATAGAGTCAAGACCAAGACCCTCTCCAAAAAGAGGTTGGTCATCAAGGATGTCTTCAGGCTTGATGTCTTCCATATTCAAAGCCTCTAAAATTTGCTGTTTCAATAATAAATTTTTATCTTCCATAGTTAATAAATTGTTTTTCATTTATAGTTAAGGTGGTTCTAAAAAATTCCCCATTTCCTAACCAACCTCAGCACCCAAGTTGGAATCAATGCTACAAGGATTATCAGCAATTTATTCCAAAACCAAGGAATGGTGACATCCGCTTTTCCTCGGAACATCGCTTTAACGGCATGTCTGGCAAGATACTCA
Organism: Candidatus Minthenecus merdequi; assembly: GCA_018064385.1. GTDB lineage: Bacteria > Bacteroidota > Bacteroidia > Bacteroidales > Paludibacteraceae > Aphodosoma > Aphodosoma merdequi. Next base: position 2,634 of record JAGHVI010000173.1, on the reverse strand, counting down.
GGCTTGACAATATATCCCAACGCCAAACCAACCTTCGTAGCTCCTTTCCTTATGCTATATAACCCTGTATCAACTGCTCCTGGACGCACACAAGTCACGATTACGCCCTTGTATTTCAACTCTATATGAACAGACCTGGAAAATGCTGACAGGAAAGCCTTTGTCGAACCGTATGTTCCAAGTCGCTGAACAGCTATACGATTAGTAATAGAACTCATATTCAAAATATAGCCTTTTCCACGAGCAACCATATCTTTGGCAAAAAAATAAAGTAGCATCGCTGGGGTATTTACATGAAGATTGAATATCAACTTATTAAACTCCTCTGAATCATCCAGGAAATCTCTATCATGATAAACACCAGCATTGTTTATCAATACTTCAACCTCATAACCGATGCACAGATTGTACAACTCCTTTGCCGATTCCGGCCTTCCAAGGTCACAAACTATAGGCACAAACTCAACATCAGGAAATTCCTTCTTCAACTCATCTGACTTTTCATTTACAGCCATTTCATTACTGACGATTATGACATTATATCCACGATTTGCCATCACTCGTGCGTACTGAAAACCAATACCGGAACTGGCTCCTGTCACCAACGCATATTTGTTCATTGCTCAAATAATTCGTTATATCGTTTATCTATATTCTCGAATTTCTCCTTAAAACACTCAAAGAACCCTTCTGTCTCGCTTGTTATTATAGGTTTTTCAACCTGCAAACTCTCAATCTTCTTGAAATTATATCCTCCATTCACACGCCATCCCCAGTCGTCCAAAAAACCAATGTTAAAAGCATCCACAGGACAATAAAAAGAGCAACGCATACACATCTGACAATCATGATGAAACTTGATATTTCCTTTTGCGTCCTTATAAATGTTATGCTTTGGACAACTCTTTATACATAATCCACAACCAATACACCTCTTCATATCTACCTTATATAGAAACGAATTGACATCGCCTGCAATGTACTGAAATGGTGCAACAACCGTAGTAACCACTTTCGGCCATAACTTATAAGGTTTAAGGTTTGGAATACCATTAAGCACCTCATACACAAGAATTCGCATCAGTTTCTCATTCTTACTGAACATCTCTTTGATAAGATAATCATCATACCTGAAATGTATATTGTAAGGCATACAGAAATGATATTCATTCTCAATTTTCACTTTATCCTTACGCAGTTTTTTCAACACAAATTTTGACGATGCATCGTTCTCATGATACGACTCTCCTGAGTTCTTATAAATAAAAACCCTTTTCCCCTCTGGAAATTTTTGTTTCCGGACAAAACGCAAAAAAGGCCATGGTGTAGCAAAACCATATATAGGATGTCCCAACCCCACAATGTCGTAAGGTGTAAAATCCAATTTTTCTTCGTTCAATGGGTCAATCTCGTATGTCGTGACTGTACAACCCTCTTTCTCAAGGCTCTCACGTAATTTGTTCGTTACAAAACGCGTGTTGTAAGTTCCAGTGAAATATAATAAAAAGATATTCATATTTTCTTTTTCTTCAGTATCTCGTACTGAAAGTATTTTCCATATTTACCCAATGTTTCAGGGGCTGTATTCTTCAGTCTGTCAAAAAAAGTACGTTTGCCAAGGGTCATCAGATTCATAAGAGGTCGCCACTCAAGATATTCATAACACCTTTTGTACCCTATGCTCTTGATTAACCATTTGTCTTCTATCTTCACGTAGTCAACCTCATAAATGGCAGCACCATGCAGTTTCATTTTGTATCGTTGATGAAGCAAATAATCCTCAAGAAACCACTTTGCATGAGCATGAATTTCGTCAATAATATCAACCTCTCCTCCATGAATAAGATGAGTTGACGGCATATTAAGTCTCATAACATTGCATAGAAACATCATAACGGCATCACGTCCCTCATACGACATCTTTCCATTGTCATACGATGAACAAACATCTTCAGCAAAGCATTCAGCAATTCCGTCAAAGTCGCGAGTATCAAGACAACGCTGATACTTTGCCTGCAACTGACGTATTCCCTCTATACTCTCAAGACGACAGATTCTTCTTTCAATATCACGTATTTCAGACATTATTAGTACAAAGCCAAAATGACTTGCAAAGTTACAAATAAAAATTAACAAAAAGGCAGTCTTTGCTATATATTTTCAGAACTTTTTTTGCCACATAAAACCTGTCCCGTTATGGCAAAAAAACTCACCTCAAATAACAGATAGCCATGCCGAATCCGTCATCGTTGAGGTATATGGTATGTAGTGTATGCAAATAACACTAAGCATAATATAAAATTCAGCATATTGGCAAGGTGTTACAATTGCGAATGCAAAGGTACAAAAAAAACTTGGTTTAACAATGGACGTGAGTGAAAAATATAATTATGGCACTCTTTCTAACATTTCTCATAATTACCGACCTTTCACATAGGGTGCTCAAAGTTGGATTAAAAACGAGACAAAAATCATTATAGGTGAGTTCTATAAATTCACTCAAGTTGCACATGTTCAGCCTGGAAGATTGTATCTCAAGTTTCGCTTGTTCAGCCTGGAAGATTGTATCTCAAGTTTCGTTTGTTCAGCCTGGAAGGCTGTACTATGAGTAACCGAGTACGAAGTGCTCGGAAA
>JAGHVI010000201.1 GCA_018064385.1 Candidatus Minthenecus merdequi | reverse complement strand
TATTCCTGACCATTGAAAGTGACAGGAACACCTTCGCACACATAGCGGTTAGTGACACCACGGCTTTCCTCAAGGGCAGGGACGTTGATTATTATGGTTGTATCGTCATCGCAACCGTTAGCCCACGAAGTGAGAGTGATTGCAACAGTATCGCCTTCCTTAGGGATGTCGATGACTTGGAAGTTCTTATTTGCAGATGTTTTGTTGTAATAACCGCGGTTCTTGTGGCTTGTCATAATGCTCCAAGTCTGCGATGTTATCCTCTCGTTAGGGAGGTAAGTTTTCTGTCCGTTCTGCAGTACATACACTTGCGAATTGTTAGCAAAGGTTATGTGTGTCTGGCAGTCGCTGTACGATAAAGAGTATGAGAAAGAAGACTCTGGCAGACGAGGGATTGTGTATGCGGTCAGAGTGAACTGGCAGCTTGGCTGTTCTTTGAACGAGCAGATGCAAGTGTACGAGCAAGTATCTGTTCCTGAGATAGGAAGACCTTGTGTAGTTGCAACAGTTTGACCCGTGCAGTTGTTAATCCATTGGTAGTTGAAACCGTCAGGAGCTTTGATTTCGGTTGATTCGCCAACACCGCAGGACATACCTGTTAACTCAGCCTGGGCGCAATCCAAAGTATAGTAAGCATATCCGAAATGACCAGAGGCATTGCAGTCGAATGTTGTGAGACGAACTTTGATGGTCTGACCTGCATACGCAGTAAGGTTGACACCGATTGTTGTCCAGTCTTTGTACCAAATTGTTGATGGCGAACCGTACGAACCGATTGCCTGGCAAGAGTGCCAGCCTTGTGTCAATGTACCATCGCAGAGGAAGTTGGCTTTGGTGCAGACAGCATCAAGCAATTGGTTGTTGGCATTCATAATTTCGAGTTTGAACTCGGGTGGCTGAGAGTGACCAGGTTCTTCGAATACGACAGCGTATTTCATCATCAGTATCAGGTTTGAGCCTGCTGGTACATTATAAGTATATGTAACAGATTCAGCCTCGGAGCCATTGTTCCAATTTCCTAAACGGACTGACATTACATCGCCAATAGGGACAGTGCGCAGTGCTCCATTTGTGCGAGGGTCGGTTTCGTTGAGGTCTGTATGGATTGTGTGACGAGAGGACATCTGCGATGGTCCGTTGTCAATGTACCCATTGTTTTGGTATGGATTAGAGTATGATCCGTAAGTACATTGTGTGCCAGGGGCATTAAAGGTGATATAGTCAATGCAGTGAGCTGATACATCGTATATCAGTTGACCGCTGATTTCGCCGTACATACTGGTGTCGGTGTCGCATATTGCACGGACATAGAAGAAGTATTGACCTTCACCCAACTCAGCATATTGCATTGTGTCAGAGTTTGTTGTGATGCCAGTGTGTTGGCAGAAGCTATAATCCAAGGGGTCGGAAGCAGAGGCGGCAATTACTTCGTATTCGGAGGCGTTGCCGCTCCAGGTGATGATTACACCGTGTTGAGGGTCTTTGACGACCTGTATGTTGTAAGGTATCTGAGTGCAATCCGTTGGAGATTTGGTGGTGTCGATTTGGATGTTGTCGATGCAGGCACCAGGGGCAGAGACCGTCTGGCTGTTGCAACGAAAGGCGAAGCAGAGATTGTATGTTCCACCGCCGGCAGGAACGGTTATTGTTCCAGTGACGTGCCGCCAGGCACTGAGCCCGAAAGTGTTGGTGTTTGTAGCATCGGTGAATTGGTTGAGCGAGATGGCGTTGGGATAGGAGTTGCCTAACGAGGCTGCTGAAAGTGATGTGGAACTTGGAACCCAAGCCACTTTCATATCCTGATTTGTTCCGTCACCACCGCATTGGAAATCGAAAGCAAGAGTATATGTGCCCTGAGGGAGAGTGAAAGATTTGTATGCTATTGAAACGTAACCTGAGGCGGTAGTGGTGTAAGTGGCAGTTGCGCCAGCGTCCGGAGAGATGTACATTGATTTGAATCCAAGGCAGTGAACGGCGCTTCCGACCTCGAAGCCCGTGGTTTTTGCACGTTTTTTGAACGTCCAACCAGCTGTATCCTGTGGATTTTCAAAACCATTGAAATAAGGTAATGATGTGTTCTGAGCATAGGCTAATGAACTGGTTAACAGTATGATTAGATTGCATACCAATAACCTTACTTTACGCATGTAGGTCTTTTTCATATAGCGATTTTGTTTTGACAAAATATTTTGGTGCAAAGTTAAAAACTTTTTTCCAATTAAACAAGTAATATGGGAAAAAATTTGTATCTTTGCCGCTGATTTCTTAAATACAGCGATGAAAGTTTTATTTGTCACGCCTTGGTATCCTTCTGTAAAAGACACAATGTCAGGTCTTTTTGTCGAGAAAATTCTTCTTGAAACAAAGCGTCGGGGAATTGATTGCCGTGTGATTTCATCTGTAAATTTTTTCAGTTTCTTAAAAGAGTTCAGAATGGTGATGAAATCGTGGGGAAAACCGGATTTGATACACCTTCATGTTACGACAAAGCAGGGAATACTGCCGTTGCTGATGAAGAAATTCTACGGTGTGCCGTACATAGTAACCGAACGTTGGTCGGGTTGTTTGGACGAAAATGGGGACTATCTGGGGCTGTGTAACCGATTTGTGATTGGCAAAATATACCGATGGCTGACACGTAAAATCATTTCGGAAGCTTCGACAGTGACGGCAGTGTCGGAATTGCTGAGACGCAGTATGCGAAAGTGCGGGTTGGATAATGTGGATTTCAGAGTAATTCATAATGTTGTTGATGATGTGTTTGACAATGTTCCCGACAATACTGACGAAAACGAAATGAGTTTTCTGCACGTATCCTGCTTCAGCGACCGTGCCAAAAACGTAACAGGCATCATAGAAGCAGCCCGAATTCTGCGTGACAAGGGTGTCAATTTCAGACTTACTATGGTGGGTGACGGTCCGGATTTTGACAAGAACAAACGTCTGGCTGTCAGTTATGGATTGGATGATTATGTGCGGTTTGCAGGAGTCCTGCAATCTGAGGAGGTTGCCAGCGAGATGAGCAGGCATAAATGTTTGATTCTGTTTTCAAACTTCGAGACTGCGGCAGTAGTTTTGCAGGAGGCTATGAGTGTGGGAATGAAAATCATAAGTACACCTGTGGGTATTGCCGGAGAGTATGAAGGAAGAATAAAGACAGTGAAGCCGGGCGATTGTCTCGGTTTGGCTGAAGCAATGGAGAATGTTGAGAAGATTCACTGTAAACAGAAAATAAGTTTCAGCAATGTCGGTGATGAATATTTTGCCGTTTATAACGAAATCATACAGCGGGCTTGCAGGTAGGGCGTTCAAAGTTGAATTAAAAACGAGACCAAAATCAAAATATAAATCACCCTAAAATCAAAATATAAAAATGCGAAAGAAAAACAATTGGTCCTGGGTACCTTCGCTTTACATTGCCGAAGGTCTGCCTTATGCCATCATAATGACTCTGAGCATAGCAATGTACAAGGACTTCGGGGTTTCGAACACTGAAATAGCCTTCTATACCTCTTGGCTTTATCTTCCTTGGGTAATCAAACCGCTCTGGTCTCCTTTTGTTGATATCTTCAGAACAAAGCGCTGGTGGGTTATGACAATGCAGACTCTGCTGGGCGTAGGTATGGCGGGTATTGCCTTTGCACTGTCTGCCCCTTATTATTTCAAACTGACAATCGCCATATTCTGGATAATGGCGTTCTGTTCGTCAACGCACGACATTGCCATAGACGGCTTTTATATGCTGGCGCTTGACCAAAGAGAGCAGTCCTTCTTCATCGGCATTCGTTCAACGTTTTACAAAATCGCTCAGTGGTTGGGCAATGGAGCACTGCTGATTGTTGTCGGACTGATACAGAGTCATACCTCCGTCGCATACTCGTGGATGCTGGTTTTCCTGATTATGGCGGGATTCTTTATTGCAATTATGCTGTATCACCGTTCCGTGATGCCCGGGGTCGAGACTGTCCGAGCTGAACGTATGGGTCTTGACAGAGTTTTCGGTCAGATGTTTGAAGTCTTTGTCTCGTTCTTCAACAAAAAGGGTGTTGTCTTTCCTGCTTTGGTTTTCATTCTCGTATATCGTCTTGGCGAGGCTATGCTGGTCCGGATGAAGACTCCGTTTCTCCTCGATCCGCTCGCGGTTGGGGGAATGGGACTCACCAAGGCGCAGTGCGGTGTTGTTGACGGCACTGTCGGTATGCTCTGTATGGTGGCAGGTGGAATACTCGGTGGTTATGCCTTGTCGCGGAAGGGCTTGAAATACTGGCTGTGGTTTATGCTGCTCTGTATGGCTGTGCCTAATGCGGTCTATATCTATTTGGCATACGCTCAGCCTTCGTCCTTGTGGGTGACTGGAATCTGTGTAGGGCTTGAACAGCTCGGTTACGGCTTCGGTTTCACTGCCTTTACACTGTATCTGATGTACATAGCCCGAGGCAAGTACAAAACTTCGCATTTTGCCATCAGCACAGGCTTTATGGCTCTCGGAATGATGCTCCCGGGAATGATTGCAGGTTGGCTGCAGGAGGAAATGGGCTATCTGCTCTTCTTTGTTTTGGTCTTCATTCTCGGACTTGTGGTGATGGCGGTTGTGCCGTTCCTGAAGGTTGACCCTGAATACGGCAAATCTTCATAATATGGTTGCGGATAATAATGATGTCGAAAACCGTTACAACCAGCAGGTACGAGAAGGCAACAGTCAGCATTGGCGCTACTGAGGCTCCACCTAATCCGATTTGAAACAACTGTTTTGCCCAGAACGGACGGGCAATGAATGTAAAGACGAGTGCAAACGAAAGAATGAGGACGTTGGTGATAATAACCATTATCTCGTAGTATCTGCCCACCCGGATAGGATGATAGCCGAGCAGAATGAGGTTGCGAAGCATTTTGCGATTTTTCTGTATCAAAAGGAAGATGCTGAGAATAAGAATGAAGATGGCAAGAAGGCAAATGACGATTCCATTTATGGTCACAACTGTCGAGACTGTGCTGAGAAAATGCGATATGTTGCCGGTGTCCTGTTTGTCGCCAGCCACCTCTATGAGATGTTCTTCGAGATAACTTTTCATTTCAGATGATGCCATTGGGTCGATTTCGACAATCAGCCTTGAGGCAGACTGCTCCTGCAATCTGGAAGAAAAATGCGAATTTGCCCAGTCCATAAAACTTTGCGGAACAGCTACAGTGTTGAGACGCGACGAAAATCCGACTATACGTGCCTGCATTTCGTCATACTGCATATTTTCACCGGTGAGGCGCAATTTGATGGGTATGTCGCTTATCACCTCTTCGCTCAGTTGTGGAAGTCGCTGTGGAATGGCAAAACCAAAATTGTAAAGGGTGAGATAGTCTTTGCACAGGATAATCGGCACTTGTGAGTCGCCTGGCGTGAAAGACCAACCATCAGGCTTGATATCAAAGAATTCATCAGGAACGGATTCGAAGAACAGATATGACGAGAGTTCCTTCCCTCCCATAGCAACAGAGCCGTTTACAGCAAAGTTTGATGCAGTGAATCGTCCAATCTTCCTGACCCACGGCTGGTTCTGGAGGTCTGCCACTTCTTCTTCGGAAAAGGTGATTGGGGCGAAACCTATTCCTTCGACACATTTGGAAATGACTATGTAATTGTTGGAAAAATATTTATCTGTAGCGGAACTGTCATTCCGACTATCACAATAAAATAATGTTCCAACCAAAATCACAGTCAGTCCAACAAGATTTGCAATGAAATAACCTGTCATCTGACCAACCGAAATGTTACGCCTCAGCAGACTGAGGATTTCAGTCTTATGTTTGTTTTGCTTCATAGACTAAAGAGTTATCTGGCGTGCATTGGCAAGCAAGAGCGGATTCCCTACTGAAGTTGAAATTATTCCAGCACCCTGGGCTGTGGCCTCCTCTTCAATCATTCGGGCTATTATCACGTTGTTTTTGAGGTCAAGATGACTTACGGGTTCGTCCAGCATAATGAAGTCAAAGGGTTGGCAAATCGAACGGATCAGTGCTACACGTTGCTGCTGTCCGACACTCAGAAATTCTACTCTGACATCGGCTTTTTCTTTTATTCCCAATCTTTCCAGCATATCCATAATTTGTGATTCGCTCTTGTGATTTGTGATGTTGTTTTTCAACCGCAGATTCTGCATCACCGTCAGTTCGGGGAAAAGGTTCAGTTCTTGAGGCAACATAGCAATGTTGAATTGACGAACCCTGCACCAATCATTGATTGAAAGGTTTCTAATGTCCTGACCGTTGAAACGAATGTCGCCAACGTAATCCCGGCGTGCACCAAATATGAAATTCAGCAAAGAGGTTTTGCCACTGCCCGACTCGGCTTGAATGCAAACCCTGCATCCCTTACCAAACACAAGTTCCGGCACCAGCCATACATTCGAATTGCTTATACGGTCAGTGGCCTCCATACCTCTGAAAACCAAAGGAAGGAGACCGCTGACCGTTATATTGTCGATACTTTTCTGCATTACCTTAATAATATTCCTCTACTATGGCTTCTTCACCGTAATAATCCTCGTAATAATATTCAGTCTTACGTTTGTTTCTATAATAGTTGTTGAGACTTTCGTACATGTTTATACCGTTCTTGATAATCAGACTGATCAGACCATTTTCGCCGGAATCGCCAACCGTGCAGTCTAATGCTATTTCCATATCCTTAGGCGTAGTGCTTAGAACCATTTCAACATCATCCTTGATGCCAAGATCTTCCATCAGTTTATGACTCTTTGGAAGGTTTAAGGCAAGCACAAGGTTTTTGTCGTCAACATCTAAGTCCTTCATTTTGGAATTTCCTTTCTTGATATTATGGTTTGATATGACTATGAAATCGCCCTTTTCCTCTACATTCAGACAGGTGATATAGCCGCCTCTTCTCGTGTTTGGAATGGTAATTCTTATGCCGTCTGAGGTATTCTCGTATGGAAAAGACGGCTCGTTGTCAAGCAGTGCCTTGATGTCATTGATAACAGACCTTGCCTTGCCGCTCTTCATTTCGATTACCACAGTCATTGCAAAATCGTTGTCAAGATGTTCTGGGTGATTGAGTGTCTCGATTGACGAAAAGCCATTCGTCAGACCTAAACCAACAGCAATTGTGCCATCAATTCTTTCTAGATATGATTTTACCAATATCAATGCAGTTTGCTCGTCTGAAGATGGATTTGACGAATTAACCATCTTGTCAAAGTTTTTCCAGTCGAAATCCTTTATGCTGACTGCATAGATTAAAGATTCATCTTTGTGCATATACTCCAAGGCATCACGATTGATTGGGGTTTCAAGGTTAACATTGCCATTCAAATCTTCAACCGTCCTTTGATTGCCTTCATCGTCGAAAAATTTCATTGTGATATGTGCTTTATTCCCGTTCAATGAGCCTCGCATGCAAACATAACCGCGGAACATATCAGTAATTTCAGAAGGAACATTCTCTCTGGCAAGTTGATGTCTTAAATCGCTTGGAAGTTTTATCGAAATGCCACCGACATTGCCTTCCTTAATGTATTTACCCATTCCAGTAGAACGGAATGACTTGCTGTTTGCTTCATCGATAAAATCTGAAAAATATCTTTCTACTTTTAAATCGCTTTCGTTATTAACTTCCGGTATAAAATAAGCAACTGACCCATTTATTGCAAAATAATCACTGTAATAGTTATCACTGTGCTCATAAATAGCAATGCCATTTTCGTCAGAACTCTCATTGAATTCTTCAGACTCTATAAATTTTAAGAATTTATCTTTGTCGTCCAGTTTGAAAATGGCTGTCAATCTTTCATCTTTGAAATTTGTCACTAATGCACACGTTTGCAGGTTGATGCCACTGCTCTTTAACGATGAAAGCATTTTGTCAATGTCTTTAGCCTCTTTTTCTATTAAATCAGATACTTTTGACGGAAGATTAACCTTAGAACCCTCGATTGAACCGCCGGCTGACTCAACAATGGTGTTCAAATCACCAACGACAACTATATCAGAATCAGCTGGTATAGCGTCCAAAAGTTCTTCAATCCTGTTTTTGCAAGAAGTCGTCAGCAAAATCACCAAAAACAGTGTGCAAAGGCTTGCAAGCATTCTTTTTGTGTTAGAAAAATTTTTCATAAGGGTGGTTCTATTAATTAGGTTGAGACGATTTTGAAGTTTATTTTTAGCAGATTGCTGTGCGGAGGAAGGGAGCAATGCGGGCATTGTGACCGACTGACA
>JAGHVI010000064.1 GCA_018064385.1 Candidatus Minthenecus merdequi | reverse complement strand
ATATTATGCAAACGATAATTGATAAATTCATTGTGAATGACACTAGTACGAACATCAAAGTTTTTGGTGTAGGTGGTGGTGGATGTAATGCCGTGGAAAACCTCTATAAACGAGGATTGGAAAATGTAACCTTTGCAGTGTGCAATACCGACAAAATCTCATTGCAAGTATGTTGTGTGCCAACACGTATCGCTATTGGTGATATTGGTGCAGGAGATATTCCTGAAAAAGGTTATGAGGCTGCCGAACAATACGAAGATGAGATTCGTAAAGTGTTGAGCGATGGAACTGAAATGTTGTTCATTACAGCTGGAATGGGTGGAGGAACAGGAACTGGAGCATCACCAGTCGTAGCACGCATTGCTTGCGAGTTGGGTATCCTTACTATTGGAATAGTTACCGTGCCATTTATGTTCGAAGGTAAATCAAAAATCAACAAAGCAAATATGTGGATACAGAAGATGATGAAACACGTTGATGCTATGATTGTGATTAACAACGAGAAATTGACGCAAATGGAGGGCTATCTATTGCCTGAAGCTTTCTTGTTTGCTGACAACGTATTGGCAAATGCTGTCGAAAGCATTGTGAAACTGGTTGTCCTCAAAGGGTATATGAATGTTGACTTCGCTGATGTCTGTACAACGTTGCGGAGCGGCAAAAGGGCTGTGATAAGCACTGGAGAGGGTGAAGGCCCTAAGCGTATGACCAATGCGTTGACTAATGCAGTCCGGTCAATGCTGACAGATGACATTAACCTGGAACAGTGCAATAGGGTTCTGCTGAATTTCTATTGTTCCAGAAAAGGAGCAATAACCACCCGAGAATTGTCTGAAGTTGACGAGTTTACAGGTAGTATGATGGAAGATGTTGCTGTCAAGTGGGGCATAAATTATGACGAGACTCTTGGCGATAAAGTGAAGGTGACAGTGCTGGCTGCTGGTCAGTGGTGATTATGAAGAGAAGCCAGTCTAAATACCCTTTTGCTATATTTCTCACCTAAAAAAACAAATGACTCTTTTGCAAAATATCTGAAGGGTGGTTCTATTAATTAGGTTGAGACGATTTTGAAGTTTATTTTTAGCAGATTGCTGTGCGAAAGAAGGGAGCAATGCGGGCATTGTGACCGATTGACAAGCAGCAAGATGTAAAAATAAATTCAAAAGCGTCCAATTATGAATTATCCTCTGATATAACTTACAAACATAATTAATAGAACTACCCTTAATAGAACCACCCTTTAATTAACGTAAGGTAAATAACAACAATGGCGTACCGAAAAAGTGCGCCATTGTCGTTTGTATGTCGTTACTATTTTCAATCTGGTAATATCATTATTGCATCGCCATAAAAACCAAAACGATATTCTTCGCGCAGAGCGGCAGAGTATGCATCCATAACTTTGCGGTAGCCACCGAAGGCGCATTGATTCATAAACATTACGGACTGTGGAAGTTGTAAGTTTGATATAAGGCAGTTTGCTGCATTGAAATCGTATGGAGGAAAGATGAAACGATTTGTCCATCCGGAAAATGGCTTAATGATACCTTTTGCTGTAGCTGCACTTTCAAGTGTTCTGAGTACAGTGGTTCCTACTGCGCATATTTTCTTGCCGTTACGTGACGCTTCGTTGAATAAGTCGCATACTTTGTCGTTAACTTCGATTTGTTCAGACTCCATCTTGTGCTTCGTAAGATCTTCTACATCTATCTCGTTGAACATACTGACAGATGAATAAAGTGTTACGAATGTGTAGTTGGCTCCTGCTATTTCGATTCGTTTGAGAAGTTCTCGAGTGAAGTTACAACTGGCGGCTGGAGCGACTACCGCACCTTCTTTTGATGCAAAAATGGTCTGAAACCGTTCTGCGTCCTCTGGCTCGGGTGAGCGATGAATATGTTTTGGTAGAGGAGTAGTTCCTAATGCAAAAAGGTCGCGTTTGAATTCTTCGTGAGTGCCGTCATAGAGGAAACGGACGGTGCGTCCTCGGGCTGTCGTGTTGTCTATAACCTCTGCAACAAGCGAGTTATCCGGTCCAAAATAGAGCTTGTTGCCAACGCGGATTTTTCGTGCTGGTTCGACAAGAACATCCCACAATTTCAGTCGAGGATTGAGTTCTCGCAGCAAGAATACTTCAATACGAGCATTTGTTTTCTCTTTGTTTCCTCCCATAACAGCAGGAAAAACCTGTGCATCGTTGAGTACTACGAGGTCGCCTTCGTCAAAGTACTTGTAAAGTTCCTTGAATATTCGATGCTCAATGTCTCCACTCTTTGCATGGAGAACGAGAAGTCGGCATTCATCACGATCTGCAAGAAGGTCGTCTTTTGATTTGAAAACTATTTTGCCGTTTTCGTCATACATATAGGAACTTGGATAATGAGCTATAAGTTCCTGGGGAAGACGGAATTTGAATTGTGATAGTTTCATATGGCGTTGTTATTTTATTCAAAAATTGTATCCAATTGGTCAATGGTCAGACAACGGTCAATTGTCACATCGCCAACGCGTGTACGGCGAAGTGCGGTGAGATATGTTCCCGAGTTGAGTGCTTTGCCAATATCGCGAGCGAGAGCACGGATGTATGTCCCTTTGCTGCAGACAACGCGGATGGTCATCTGCATAGTCAATGGGTCGAATGCCGTAAGCTCAATCTCTTCTATTACAAGAAGTTTTGGATTGAGTTCGACATCTTTGCCCTTGCGTGCATAGTCGAAGGCGCGTTTCCCATCTATTTTTACTGCCGAATAGACTGGTGGAACCTGCCAAATTTCACCCTTGAAGCGAGTTAGTGTGTCAAGAATCAGTGATTCTGTTATATGATTCGTAGGGTATGTTGCGTCAACGGGGTGTTCAAGGTCGAATGATGGGGTGGTGGCTCCAAGTTGAATGGTCGCAACATATTCCTTAACACCATATTGCAATTCTTCAATGCGCTTTGTGGCACGCCCTGTACAAATTATCATAACACCTGTCGCAAGAGGATCGAGTGTGCCAGCGTGACCCACTTTTATTTTTTTGCGTTGCAGATGTCGGCAGATGGCATAGCGAATACGGTTGACTACGTCAAACGATGTCCATTCGTATGGTTTGTCAAAGTATAATATTTCACCTTCTTCAAAATTCATTTACCCTATGTTTATTGAACTTAACTTTAGGGTGGTTCTATTAATTAGGTTGTGACGATTTTGAAGTTTATTTTTAGCAGATTGCTGTGCGAAAGAAGGGAGCAATGCGGGCATTGTGACCGACTGACAAGCAGCAAGATGCAAAA
>JAGHVI010000158.1 GCA_018064385.1 Candidatus Minthenecus merdequi | reverse complement strand
ACCTACGGTATTGTCTATACAGGTGTCACCGGACGTGTCGGTCACGAGATGATTATGGACTGCCGTCACCTGAAAACATACGCAGGCGTTGACGAGAGCGATGTTGCAAAACGTATGATGGACTTCGGTTTCCACGCTCCAACACTCTCATTCCCTGTTCACGGCACATTGATGGTTGAGCCTACTGAGTCTGAGCCACTTGCCGAACTTGACCGCTTCATCGATATGATGAACGTCATCCGCGAGGAGATTGAGGAGGTTCACGACGGCCGTGCGGACGCTGAGGACAATGTACTGAAACACGCACCTCACCCTGACTATGTTGTCGCCGCTGATCAGTGGAACCACAAGTATGGTCGTGAGAAAGCAGCATTCCCTCTGCCTTGGGTCAAGGAGAATAAGTTCTGGATTACCGTCGGCCGTGTTGACAACGGCTTTGGCGACAGAAACCTGGTATGTACCTGCCAGGATTAATCATCCTCAATAATACAACCCCTGTAGAGACGGAGTTTGCTCCGTCTCTTTTTTAAGGGTGGTTCTATTAATGCCAACCTTCTCCAAAGGTCGTGCAAACCACCCTTAATAGAACCACCCTAAAATATTTCTGTAAATATAAATAATGAAAGAATTAGGTTCTGCTCCAGTTGGAAAACTTCTCCGTAGGTATGCTGTCCCCTCTATCATAGCCATGACTGCTTCGTCTCTCTACAACATGATTGACAGCATTTTCATCGGTCGTGGTGTCGGGGCAATGGCTCTTGGCGGATTGGCTGTAACTTTCCCTTTTATGAACCTCGCTGCTGCTTTCGGTGCTTTGGTAGGTGTTGGTACAGCCAATCTGATCTCCATCAAACTCGGGCAGAAAAACTACGGCGAAGCACGCCGCACTCTCGGCAACGTTGTTTCGCTCAACACCATACTTGGTTTGCTGTTTATGACGTTTTCGCTGATTTGGCTTGACCCTATCCTTATTATCTTCGGTGCAAGCAACAACACATTACAATATGCCCACGACTATATGCAGATAATCCTCTACGGCAATGTCGTAACACATATGTACCTCGGGTTGAACACCGCCTCAAGGGCAGTCGGTCATCCCAACCGTGCAATGTACGCAACAGTACTGACCGTAGCCCTTAACGCAATCCTTGACCCCCTGTTCATCTTCTCGTTTGGATGGGGCGTTCGTGGTGCTGCAATTGCAACAATTCTTGCACAGGTCGTTTCGTTGATTTGGCTTTTGATAGAATTCGCCAACCGAAAAGAAAGGATTCACCTTCAAATACGTAACTTGATTCCCGACATTCATATAGTTAGGAAATCACTTTCGATAGGTGTTTCACCTTTTGTGATGAACTCCGCAGCTTGTCTGATTGTGATTTTCATCAACCGGGGACTTATCCGGTATGGAGGTGATTATGCAGTGTCGGCTTTCGGCATTATCAACCGATTCGTTTTCATATTTGCTATGATTGTCCTAGGTCTGAACCAGGGAATGCAACCGATTGCAGGCTACAACTTTGGAGCTCAGATGATTGATAGACTCTTCAAAGTCCTGAAACTAACGATAATATGGGCAACGGTTGTTATGACTCTACAGTGCATCATAGCACAACTTATCCCAGAATTTGTCGTACGTCTCTTCACCACCGACACTCAATTGATTGTCGAGGCAACCAAAGGTATGCGATTATTTACCATTGCAGCCCCAATAGTCGGTTTTTCTATGGTAACATCCAACTTTTTCCAAAGCGTAGGTATGGCACCTCAGAGCATATTCCTCTCGTTGACCCGACAAATACTATTTTTGCTGCCTCTTTTGGTTATTCTGCCCCGTTTTTGGGGAGTGCAGGGTATATATTATTCAATACCTGTTTCTGATGCCTTGGCATTCATCTGCTCTGCCGTTATACTGTTCTATCACATGCGGAAATTCCGAAGAGAAGGTCTTCACACCCGACTATGAAAAAAATTCCATATAGATTTGCAAATACGAAATATATTTCGTACCTTTGCAGCCAGATTGTAAAAACACAACATACACATAATAACATTAAATCATGCGTATCAAATTCACATTTGCCATCATTGCTCTCACTGTACTTTTCGCTTTTGGCGATGCAATGACAAACTACTGCGCTGCATACACCCCCGAGGTGACAGCCGTTATGAAGAAAAAGAAAAAAAAGAAGAAAAAAAAGAAGAAAAAAGAGGTATCAAAAAAAGATGCAGCCAACACAACACGTCAGGTTATTGGCTACAAATCTCTTGTCGTAGAAAAAACTCCAGAGCAGATTAAGGCAGAACAGGACAGCCTTGCAAAAGTTCGTGAAGAATGGCTCAAAAACGACACCGTATATACCGATGTTGAGGTTAAGCCAGAGTTTCCAGGTGGCGAGGAGGCTATGTATGAGTATATTAATGCTAATCTTCAGTATCCTGAGGATGCTTTTACTATGGACATTCAAGGTTCGGTTGACGTACACCTTGTTGTACGTAAAGACGGTACAATAACAAATGTCGAGGCGGTAGGAGGAGCATGGCAGTCGCTCAAAGACGAAGCTGTTCGCATCATCAAAACAATGCCTAATTGGACACCGGGTCAACGCGAAGGTCAACCTGTATCATATCGCCACAGAATACGCGTAATGTTCCTCAAGACAGGTAACCTCTCCGGATATTAAGAAGAGTCCTTTCCTCACTTCTTAACAAACGAAGCGTATCGTTATCGTTTACATTTGTGCATTGGTTCTATCTGATAATTGCGGCAATTTTTGAGGT
>JAGHVI010000221.1 GCA_018064385.1 Candidatus Minthenecus merdequi | reverse complement strand
TAAGGTGGCTGCGGTGGTCAGTGATATGTGGGGTTTGTGGTTCATCGTGGTGAGTTCTTGCGCTTGCAAAGGTACGGAATTTTTTTGAGGTATGCAAGGGTTTGAGGTGGATTTTTTTGGTATTCACACACGATTTCAACCCACATAGCAAAGGGTTAATTACATAACGCCATCATCATCAGGCGGTTCTTTTTTTGAGTTTGAATTTGTGTCCTTCTGAGAATTGTTCGATGTGAATGGGTTGGTTCTGCAGGTTTCTGGTCTCAGAAATCCGTGGTACACCTAAAGCCACCCTTGAAAATCAGCATCACCTGACTGATAGGTGTTTATGTGTAATAATGCTGCAATGTGGGCTAATTTTTCTCCGCAGTTCAACAATTTTCCGTTTTTATAGTTATGAGTTCTGTTAATCTAAATTTTGCAGTTTCCATAAATCAATCCTCTTTTTCCTTTGTCGCATCAGCCGATGGTAAATAGTCTGATGCTTTTTGGTTTGTCACTATAGAACGACCAGTCTGGGCTTCGATTTTTGCTCTGGTTTCGCCTGCAATCTGTCCTCCTTTCTGTGCCACCTTGGCACTTGCACGAAATCCTTTTGGGTTTTCCGACTTTGATATCTCAACAGTTGTGGCTTCTGCCAACATATTAAGTGCAAGTTCCATAGTGGTCATGTTATCGCGGAGAGATTCCTTCTTCAGACCTTTGAAATGTTTATACTGCTTTGTTGTCTTACCGCTCCATTCCTTGGTGATTATGTCTGTAAGAGTAGCAAACTCCTGTCCCTCTTTCACCCCTGAACGTGCCCATTCGTCGGTAAGTTCCTTACGCGCTTTGATTGATTGCAGTCGCTGATTCACCCAACGCTCGCTATATCCCAGACTTCGGTAATCTTCGAATGCCTGCTGGAAATCCAGTTCAGGATTCTGCATCTGGTCAAGACGGTTGCTCGCAACTTGTGCCATCCACTGTTTGAAAGGTTCAGCCTTAGGCGAAGGAATGCTTTGAATAATACGAAACAATTGTTGCTGATCTGCAACGTCTGTCTTATATTTTTTCCCATCTTTAGGCGAGACCATTTTCAGTTGGTTACAATTTGTAACCAACTCAAAACCCTCTGCCACCAATCTATGTTTCAAAACCTTCCAATAGTTTCGCGCATGTTCCAAGTCTGGTTGCCCTGTCAGTATCCAGCATACATCAACAATAGAGAAGTACCATTTCTCCTCTTCCTCGTTCCACGCTGTGCGAACTTTCTGTCCGTCGAATATCTGTATCTTCTGGTTTTGCATAACTTACTTCCTCCGCAGTTCATTAAGGTTTGTCTCTATCTGTCTTGCCAGTTCGGCAGCCTCGACATTGAGAGCAGAGAATTCGGCATTCAGCGAGTCCATTGTCTCGAAGAACTCCTCCTCTGTCATTCCGTCATCTTCAATCACGACACCAACATAGCGGCCAGGGTTGAGCGAATAGTCCTGCTCCTTGATATCATCGAGCGTGGCAGCCTTGCATAGGCCGACAACGTCAACATATTCTCCGTCAGGGAACCTGTC
>JAGHVI010000197.1 GCA_018064385.1 Candidatus Minthenecus merdequi | reverse complement strand
CTTTGGCAATTTTTTTTAAGAATACAGTACAACTATCAATATTACTCAAGTTTCGCATGTCAGCCTGGAAGGCTGTACTATGAGTAACCGAGTACGAAGTGCTCGGTATATCAGCGATATAGTGTGTCTGCCTGGAGGACAGCACCTTAATTCTTTGGTTGTTAATTGTAGTACTGTCTTCCAGACAATATACTTGGTCGCATTTGGATGTGCAATTTTGAACACCCCACGTAGCAAGACATTTATAGTTTTGCTTTCTATAAAAACGGCCACAGCGAGTAGAAGGGGAGTAATTTCTGATTGCGACGGAGGTAAATAGCGAGCTATGTGACCGACTGAACTGACGACAAACCGAAAGCAATCAAGCTTGCTTGAATAATCGTGCAATCGAGAGCATAGGCAAGTGGTTGGTGAACTTGTCGAACCATGCTTTGACTATGCCGAGAGCAGCCGATTGAAAAGGACACTTAATTGCTGAGGTGCGAAGGAAGATGTCATCGTCATCGTTATGATACAAAACATACAAACATAATTAATAGAACCACCCTTAAAACAAATTCAAAGGCTATATGATTCTACTGGCAAAAACCTACTACGGGTTGGAAGGATGTTTGGCACGCGAGCTCATCGAACTTGGGGCAGACAACATAGAAATAGGCAATCGCGCAGTCACATTCGAAGGAGACCTCAGATTGCTTTACAAGGCCAATCTGCAACTGCACACTGCATTGCGCATTCTCAAACCTCTTATGACATTCAAAGCTTCGTCTGCCGATGATGTCTATGACAAACTTCGTAAATTCGACTTCACGACTGTTATGAAGGTCAACAGCACCTTCATAATCAACGAAACTGTCAACTCCGAGACAATGCACAACTCGCAATTTGTCAAATATCGGGCAAAGGACGCATTGGTTGATTTTTTCAGCGAACGATACAATAAACGTCCGAATGTCTCGGTTCAGAATCCCGACATCTGCTTTGACCTTCACGTTTCTCACGACACGGTCACACTGTCACTTGACGCTTCTGGCGACTCGCTTCATCTTCGCGGCTGGCGAGTTGACCAAACCGTTGCTCCTGTATCCGAAGTTCTTGCAGCGGGAATGATCCGAATCACAGGTTGGCATGGCGAAAAGGACTTCATTGACCCAATGTGCGGTTCTGGAACACTGCTCATCGAGGCAGCACTCATAGCACTGAACATGGCACCGTGTCTCTATCGGCGTCACTTTGCATTCGAGAAATGGAACGACTTTGACGCTGAACTGTTTGAAGAAATTTATAACGACGACTCAGCCGAAGTTGAATTCGAGCATCACATCTATGGATATGACATTGATGCAAAAGCGGTAGCAATAGCCAATCGTAATATCAAGTCAGCTGGTCTGACAAAATATATCACAGTCCAGCAACGCTCAGTGTCCGACTTCACGGCCAGTGAGGAGCCAGCCATTATGGTAACAAACCCACCATACGGCAAACGAATTGTAACTGACGACATGTTTGACCTTTATCGTTCGTTAGGGAGCGCTCTGAAGCACCGCTTCATCGACAATACTGCATGGGTAATATCTTCGGACAAATCGCTTCTTGCCGCCATAAGTATGAAACCATCCGCGAAATACAAACTGATAAACGGAGCATTAGAGTGCGAATTCTGCAGGTATGAGATATTTGCAGGCAAACGCAATGATTATGTACGGGAAAAGAAATCAAAAGAAGGCGAAGAAGTAAAGAAGCCTGAAAAGAATCACGTTAAAATCAATGGTTTTGCTAAAATCGAAGAAGCGAACAAGAAAGAAAGTTTCAAGAAAAAAAACAGAAGCGAACGTGCAAAATTCTTTAAAAGCAAACGGAAAGACAAAGCCAAACGAAATAGTCACAGCACCTCTAAAAAGACAGAATAAAGGGTGGTTCTATTAACTAGGTTGAGACGGTTTTGAAGTTTATTTTTAGCAGATTGCTGTGCGAAAGAAGGGCGTAGCAAGGCATTTATAGTTTTGCTTTTTAGCAAAACGGCCGTAGCGAGGGGAGCAATCTCTGATTGCAACGGAGGTAAATAGCGGGCTATGTGACCGACTGACAAGCAGCAAGGTACGGCGAATTTATCAAAAAATAAATTCAAAAGCGTCCAGACATGAACCATCCTCTGATATAACATACAAACATAATTAATAGAACCGCCCTAAAACCTGAGACAACTACAAAAATATGCTACACATACTGATTGGACTGATAATATTGGACTTTGTCATAGGCAGAACACTCTCAATTCTCAATGCCACATACGACACAAAGCCAGTACCTGAAAGCATTCGTGACATCTACAGCGATGAAAAGCGCGAACGTCAGGTTCGTTTTGCGCAAGTTGGCAGACGATTCAGTTGGATTCACAACAGCTTCGGGACTCTTGCAATTATCCTGATGATACTGCTCGGTGGCTACAGACTTCTTGACGAACTTATCCATGGATGGTGCAACGTTATTGAATCTCCGTTGCTGAATGCCATCATAATGGCTGTTCTGTTTTTCCTCGTATTATCGATATTGTCGCGCATACTGAATCTGCCATTCGACATCTACCACACCTTCGGGATAATGAAAGATTTTGGGTTCAACAAAACTACTCCTAAGATATTCACTCTTGACATATTCAAGAGTATTGGGCTCAATATACTGATAACCACACTTATATTAGCAGCTGTTGTGAGTATATATATGCAGATTCCTGATTGGTTTTGGTTATTGGCGTGGGCAATAGTATCAGGGTTCTCCCTATTTATGAGTTACTTCTACTCCCAACTGATAGTACCCTTGTTCAACAAACAGACGCCACTGCAAGAAGGCGAACTGCGAGAAGCCATCAAAGGATTAGTCGGGAAATCCAACTTCAGTCTGCGCGACATCTACGTTATGGACAGCAGCAAACGCTCGACGATAGCCAATGCATACTTCACAGGTTTTGGACGGAGACGGAGAATAGTTCTTTACGACACACTTATAGAACAACTTACGACAGACGAGATTACAGCGGTTCTTGCCCATGAGATTGGTCATTATCGGCATCATCATACACTCAAATCAATTACCATCTCACTCATAACATCACTGCTGATGTTCTACCTGTTAGGTATAACGCTGAAATACAATCTTTGTGCAGGAGCACTTGGATGCGTTGCCTCGTTTCACGTCAATATGTACTTCTTTTACACATTATACACACCGATTGAGACACTTCTATCGCTTGTGGGCAACGCACTGAGCCGCAAGCACGAATACCAAGCAGATAACTACACAAAGCAATGTGGTGTAGCCGAGGCACAAATCACAGCACTCAAGAAACTGTCGGGCAACTCATTATCCAACCCGACACCCCACCCTGCTTTTGTTTTCTTTCACTACTCGCACCCAACTCTTGTTGACCGCATAAATAATTTAAGGTGAGTTCTATTAATTCTCCGTTTAGGGAACTGAAAAACAGGTAATAATAAGCCACAAAATTATAAAACTTGACATAAAATATGAACATTGACTTTTCTTACTGCAATCCAACGCAGATTCATTTCGGGAAAACAGCCCTCAGCCACCTCGCAGAAGAGATGGAGAAATATGGTCGAAACATACTTTTGGTATATGGCAAATCATCCATCAAAAAGATAGGTCTATACGACCAAGTAATCAAAATTCTGCAAGAGGCTGGCAAACAAGTCACTGAACTTTCGGGCATAAACTCCAATCCACGTTACAGACAAGTGATGGAAGGGGCAAGGCTAATCAGAGAGAACAACATTGACCTTATTCTCGCTGTAGGTGGAGGTTCGGTAATAGACTGTAGCAAAGGTATTTCAGTCTCAGCTTATGCGACAGGCGACCCTTGGGAGAGATTTTGGATAAAGAAAGAGATTCCTACCGAAAAAGTTATTCCAATAGGCACAATTTTGACAATGGTTGGCACAGGTTCGGAGATGAACTCAGGGTCAGTAATAACCAATGAAGAGCAAAAAATCAAGAATGGTGCAGTTTTTCCATTAGCGATGATGACTCCACGCTTTTCGATACTCAACCCAGAATACACATTCAGTGTGCCTAAATATCAGATGGTTTCAGGCATTGCAGACATTTTTTCGCACCTTATGGAGCAATATCTTTCAGGCGATGACGATTGCACAACCGACTATCTGTTGGAAGGGAATATGCTTGCGCTGATTTCTGCGTCACGCAAAGCCATAATAAACCAAGAGGATTACGAGGCACGAAGCAACATAATGTGGTGTGCCACAATGGGATTAAACAGAATACTGGGTGTTAGTAAACGGCAGGATTGGGAGGTTCATAATATTGAGCATCAACTTGGGGCATACACAGATTGCGCCCATGGCATAGGCTTAGCGATAATCTCGCCAGCATACTTTCGCCACGTTTTCCGCCATGGACTTCATAGGTATGTACGATTTGCAAAAAAAGTGTGGGAAGTTGACTCAATTGGCAAAACAGATGAACAGATTGCACTTGAAGGCATCGCACGTTTTGAGGCATTTATGCGGGAACTTGGCATTCCGTCAACCCTTCGCGAAATTGGAGCAACACGTAATATGTTGCCACTCATAGCCAACTCAACAATATTGGGTGGAGGGTACTACAAAGTAACAGCAGATGATGTTCTGCAGATTCTGAACGATTGCTACTGAAGATAGATTTGTTCTCTGTCAGTGCTACGACAAATGTACGACTTTTATTTTGAAGAATCGTGGTTCAATATCAATTAAAATCGTGGGGTACTTTTTCGACACAATAAAGAGAAGATTGTTTGATTGTGTGGACACACGAAAAGCAGATACAAAAAGATAGAAAAATCGGAGAAATATGCTGATATGAGATAAAAGCATTTTCTCGTCTGACATAAAGCACCTGGCGGCTTGTTTTTGGCGTAACAGAGTGATGAAATAAGTTAAGGTGCAACTATAAAGCATTGTATGGATGCTTAAGTGTTGCTATTGTGGTATTATATTGCTGATTATCTTTTATTGTTGTCCGCTAAATATTATATCTTGCGCACATATATGTAAGCGCTTTTACAAGCGCAAAAAATAAGGTTGACTTCTGGCAGGAGCCAACCTTATTTTTTTGCTTACCTTTGTAGCACCTATGACGATTAATTAAAGAATTCAGTATTTCAGATCCTATATAAATTGCCCCTAATACTGCTGGATTTGCCACTATATGTAGAAATTTTGCGCGCAACCATGTAATTAACTGAGCGTTTCCATGCATAGAACGCTCGAAAACAATACGTGTCAATCGAAAAACTCTCATATACGGTGTGGCAATTTGTTAAATGTATAGGGCGTGTCCCTATACGCTATTTGGAGAATAGAGAAGGTGCTTTGTTTATATCTTGTTAATAATTAAACGTCTAAAGGATTGATAACGTATGTATAGGGCACATATTACGGACTTTTTTAATTAATCGTCAACAAAAAAAGAAAAATAGTTGATGGGTCATATATTTCTCGAAGACTGAGCAGTCTCGGACTTTACAGTGGATAGCGTGCAGTTCTATAGAATGCTGATAGGCTAATCTATCGTTGATACTACATTTATTAACCAATTGTCGGTTTCGCTCGAAGTTTCGCTTTCTGCAAAAGGTGATTTCAAGATTGATGGAAAGTTGTTGTTCGAA
>JAGHVI010000069.1 GCA_018064385.1 Candidatus Minthenecus merdequi | reverse complement strand
CACTACTGTCCACTAAAAATCGCTAATCGTTCTTTGAAATAATTGAATTATAGTTAGTTGCAAGAGATTTTCGTGCGCAACGATTTGAATTTGTAACTTTGCAGCCATAAACATGACTGCATATGCTAAAAGACAAATACGTATTCGCACAGATGATAGGTTTTCTTGATAACTTCAAGTTTCTTCGCATAGTCAAGAAGTATGACGGCAACAAATATGTGAAGCACTTCACTTGTTGGAATCAGCTTCTGACTCTGATGTTTGGTCAACTCTGCAATCGTGCAAGTCTTCGTGACCTAATCGTCGCATTGCAAGCTCACCAAGAGAAATGTTATCACCTAGGAGTCGGCAAGCATGTCACCAGGAGCAACCTCGCTAAAGCAAATGAGAATCGTGACTATCGTATCTTTGAGGACTTCGCCTTCTATATGATAGACGAAGCTCGCAAATGCAACGTGACGGACATATTCAAACTTGATGGCAGTGTCTATGCTTTTGACTCTACTACGATAGACCTGTGCCTGGAGATGTTTCCTTGGGCTAGGTTCCGCAAACATAAGGGAGGGATCAAAGTACACACCCTGTATGATGTTGAGACCCAAGTCCCGGCCTTCATACATATAACCGAAGCAAAGGTTAATGATGTCAGGGCTATGGATGCAATCCCTTATGAAACAGGCTCGTACTACATGTTTGACCGTGCTTACAATGACTACAAGCGTCTATTCAAGATACACATGAACGACTCTTTCTTTGTTGTAAGAGCGAAGACAAACATTAAGTACAAGGTTGTCAAATGGAAGCGCAGAATGCCAAAGAATATACTATCTGATAGCGAGATTCAACTACTAGGTTTCTATTCTCAAAAGGCATATTCGGAGAGAATCCGAATGGTGCGATACTGGGATGAGGAAGATCAACGCGAGTTCGTTTATCTTACAAACGCGAAGCACATATCTGCACTCCAGGTTGCAGAACTCTACAAGAATCGCTGGCAGGTGGAACTGTTCTTCAAATGGCTCAAGCAGCACCTTCGAATCAAGAAATTCTGGGGTACATCTGAAAACGCAGTAAAGATACAAGTCTATACGGCTATCACAACTTACTGCCTCGTTGCCATTATGAAGCACAAGATGCAGCTTGACAGATCAACGTACGAGATATTGCAGATACTTGGAATCTCACTCACTGACAAGACTCTTTTGAGGGATCTCTTCAGCAAAACTAAATTCAATGATGTCAAAGATCAAAGCGGTCTTGATGGACCAGATTTATTTGAAAATTTTAAATTTTAACTCGTCCCTAATTTTTAGTGGACACTAATGGTTTGTAATATTAACTAACCGGTATGAGAAAACTATTATTTTTATTATTTTTGACAAATACGGCGTTGTTTGTTAATGCACAAACAAAAGTCGAGACATCTGAGTTGACAGATTTGTATAAGTCTACTACTTCAAAGCAAATCAGCATTCATGACCCTTCAGTGGTCTATGATGCTAATACTCAGTACTTTTATATCTATGGATCCCATTATTTCGGAGGAAAGTCAAAAGACCTCCGTAACTGGAGCCCAATAACTAACTATTATAATACCACATACGACAAAGCATTTAAGTCAAATGCGAAGCGTACAGTTAAGCGCGTTTTGCCAGGTAAGACAGCAGCAGATGCAGAGAGTGTAGATTTCCCATCATACGATGCAGCTGCATTCTGTGCTACTTACGCAGGTGTTACGGTAGGCGATAGAAAGCCAACTACAGAAGCTCAATGGGTAAGTGGAGACCAGTGGGCTGCAGATGTAGTATGGAATCCTTCAATGAACAAATGGTGCTATTATGTAAGCTTGAATGGTGACTATTGGGCATCAGTAGTTGTTCTTATGACAAGTGACAAGCCAGAAGGACCTTATACATATCAGGGCCCTGTAGTTTTTGGCGGTTTTGATGGTCAAAAGCATTCGGGTAAGGCAGTTGACTATAAGACTACCGATCTTGAGATAGTTCTTGGCACCCAATCCACTCTTCCATCTCGCTATAAAACAGATAAATGGGGAACATTCTATCCAAACTGTATAGACCCATGCGTGTTCTTTGATAAAGAAGGCGAAATGTGGCTTGCTTATGGCTCATGGTCAGGAGGCATTTGGATGCTAAAGCTTGATAAAGAAACAGGCTTGAGAGACTATACCTATACTTATTCAGGCACAGGTACAACTCCAAACGCCACTTCTGACGATGCTTATTTCGGAAAACGAATTGCAGGTGGATACTATGTGAGTGGTGAAGGCCCTTATATTCAGCGCATTGGCGACTACTACTATTTGTTTATGAGCTATGGCTTCTTCTCGCCAGATGGCGGATATGAGATGCGTGTGTTCCGTAGTGATAAGCCTACAGGCCCTTATAAAGATGCCTCAGGAAATGTTGCAACTTACACGCAGTATCAGATGAATTATGGTCCAAAAGCACAAACCAACAAAGGCATGAAGCTCATTGGCGCTATGAACCACTGGGGAAATATGACAGTAGGCGAATGTGCTCAAGGCCACAATTCTGCATGCGTAGATGATAAGGGCCGTACATTCCTTGTTTGCCATACAAAATAC
This sequence comes from Candidatus Minthenecus merdequi, assembly GCA_018064385.1. Lineage (GTDB taxonomy): Bacteria > Bacteroidota > Bacteroidia > Bacteroidales > Paludibacteraceae > Aphodosoma > Aphodosoma merdequi. Next base: position 1,653 of record JAGHVI010000069.1, on the reverse strand, counting down.
AATAATGGAACAGCAGGGCATAATGTAAGAGCTTATCAAATGTATCTCAACAAGTCAGGCTGGCTTGTCACAGCTCCATTCCAGTTCAACGGCGAAACAACAACAGATGCTGACATCGCAAGTTCACGCCCTTGGTCAGAGGAGGATGTGGCAGGTGAATATCATGTGTTGATTCATCCTTACAAGTTAGACTATGAAAACATGCAAGAGGTAACGCCAAAGACAATCACTCTCACATCAGATGGCAAGGTAAGAGGCGATTATTCAGGCTCATGGAAATATACAGATGAAGGTAAGTCCTATTTTGAGATAAAACTTACCGTATCAGGCACATCTACAACATATTATGGTGTAGTTGTAGAGCAGACATTAGAGAATAACACAGCAAAGACGCTTTGTTTTACAGCCGTTGCAAACAGTGGTGTGCCAGTTTGGGGATATAAGCTTCAGCCAAAGAGCGCAATAGCATACAACTATCAGCAGCATACATCGGCCTTTAAGCTGACAACATTGTCATCAGTGAGCAAGAATATCAACATCATGTTCGACCCTGTTGAGAATGTCGATTTGTCTTGGACTTCTTCAAACCCTGAATTGCTCTCAGAAACAGGCAAATACAATCCATCACAAGAAGATGAAACTGTAACAATGAAAGCTCGTCTCTCAAGTGGCAATTATTACTGGGAGAACGAATATTCAAGCAAAGTGAAAGCCGCAGCAGAAGTGAAAGGCGATCCATGCACAGGCATAGTTGCTTATTACGATTTTGACGATTCGCCAAACGCAAATGCATACAATGCAGAACAGCAAGTAACAGTAGGCAGGTCAAAGACAACCACTACCGCCCCTAAATATGAGGTTGATTACCAACGCTTTGGCAATGTACTCCATACATATTTCGGAGCACAATCAGCAAATAGCTATGCTCGTATGATCAACCCGCTCAAGGGAGCCGCAAATCTCGACGGATTCACAGTCAGCATGTGGGTAAATCGTACCGACAACAACCTTTTTGATGCATTGTGGTCATTCTTCTCTCCAACATCTCCGGCAGCAGAAGGAGCGCGTCTCTATTTCACAGGCAATTGCTACATCGGTTTCAACGACAATGCCGGTCACTGGTTTGATGTGAATCATCCAGACGCAAAGAAGCCTACGAATATAACAGTAGGGGAGTGGAGGCTTGTAACTGTCACATTCTCAAAAGAAGACGGCTATGCTCTTTATGTTGATGGCTCAAAGATTTACTCTACATCATACACAGACAATGCAGGCGGAACTATAGACAGCTTTGACAAGCAAGTTGTTCTCAATCATGTAACATCAGCAGACTACTTCTACCTCGGATTCGGCTCATTCTGGGGATCAGCAGACGCTAAGTATGATGACTTGCTCATTTACAATCGCGCCCTTTCATCCGACGATGTGAAAGGTCTTACAACCCTTCTTAACAGAACATCTGATTTCACGCCAGAAGGAGTTTCAATCGAGACCGTAGAAACTGAGGCAGCAAAGCCTGCTGCAAGACAAGGAATCTACGACCTTACGGGCAGAAAAGTTGCAGTTCCTGCAGCACATGGCATTTACATTGTCAATGGCAAGAAAGTGCGTTATTAAAAAGTAAAAACACATATATTCTCGTTTGTTATTAAC
>JAGHVI010000145.1 GCA_018064385.1 Candidatus Minthenecus merdequi | reverse complement strand
CCTCAAGAGCACGCTTCACTGACTCCTGCCCTTTCACGTCGCTGAAGTCTATTTCCCAATTCTCCTCGTCACATTCAAAATCATGAGCAAGGTCAACCTTGGTCGGCTCAATCACCAACGCACCTTTCAGGAACTCGGTAACATCGACAAGGTTTTCGGCAGGGATAATGTCGAGACCTTCCACAACAGCCGCCTCGCGCGCATTTTCGGCAGGAAGAATCAATCCCTTGAAACCCTTCTCTTTCGCCAATATGGCCATTGGCAAAGCTCCGTGAATAGCATTGAGCGAACCGTCCAACGACAGTTCGCCCATTATCATATAATCGTTAAGTTTATCGCTTGGCAATATGCCATCGCATGCCAACATACCTATTGCCAACGGCAGGTCATAGATAGCACCCTCTTTGCGCACGTCGGCTGGTGCCATGTTTATCACCTGTGGTCTTCCAGGGAATGGCAACTGGTTGTGCTTAAAGGCAGAGTAAATGCGTTCCCTACTCTCTATTACTGCTTTGTCAGCCAACCCTACGAGAGCGAAAGCTGTGCCCGAAACATTAACCTCGATGGTTATCTCGGTAGCAGATATGCCTTGGATGGCTGCCGCAAAAACCTTGACTAACATTATTTTCCTAATTGTTTCAGAGCCTCAGAGGTCTGCTTCAGCAACGCGTCAACGGTGACGTCAGCACCTGTGGCATTCTGCATCCAAAGGTTAGGCGTCAGTCTTCCCGCTTTGTAAATCCTGCATATTTCAGGACCTACCACTTTCCCTTTGAAATACTCCTCCAACTCTGCCTCTACCAAATTGCCGTAAGCATAATTTGCAAGATACAAAGGGTAAGAAATCATGTGCGAATATACAGCCAATATCGGTGAGTCTTTTACCCCAAAATGTGGTGCGTAGTATTTGTTCCACAATTCTTTAGCGGTCTTAACGACCTGTTCCCTCAGTTGCTCGGCTGTGCACTCTGGGTTTTCATACATCCACCTCCATGTATAGAGGTCAAGCAACGAAACACCCATCATCTCATACCCATTCCAGAATATATCTATCGTGTTGAGTGCCTCTATGTTAGGGTCAGTAGATTTATAGCCCAACAGTTGCAAATCCCTCTTTTGGAACACGAAAGCCAATGCCTCGGTAAATGCGGTAGATGGTATTCTCGCCATTGAGTAATAATCCACGTCCTGAATAGAGATTGTCTGCTCTACGTTATGTCCAAACTCGTGACAAGCGATGTTATACCCAAGATAATCAAAGCCGTCCGCCTGAATCCTTGTCCTAAGCCTTGATTTCTCGAATTTGGCCTGCGATGTCCATGCGTGGCCTGCGCTTCGTGAGGCATCCACCTCAACCTGCGACTGTATAAATGCCGCCTTCTGTTTGTCAAAGCCCAGTTTCACGAGTATATTGCTCATATCCTTGTGGAAAGCCTCGTTGGTTGGATAGAGTTTCTTTGTCTTGGCATTCAACTCATTAACGTTAACCATACTACGGGTTTTGAAACCGTCATACCAGATGTCGTATGGACGCAAATCCCTTCCCAACCGTTCTTTTATCAACTCAATAACCTGACCTGCCTCTTTAGAACTCAGGTAGGCGGTGAACATCTCCTCAATCTCTTTGTCAGAAACCTCCATGTCACGGTCGAAAGCCCTGGCAATAGCTGTCGGGTGTGCAGGACTGTACATATCCAACGCCTTACAGGCATGGAATTGGTTCAACAAATGTTGATACCTTACGTCCATTTCACGCTCGTTATCGACTTTATTGCCCTTCAAATCAGTGACTTTATTGGTATAAGGGTTCCAGAGGTATTGATCACAGTTGATAACCTTTGCAGGTATAGTCTGCTCAATGATTCTCAGCATAACTTGGTAAATCATCTCCTGCTTTTCCCTTGCCACGGCACTACTGTCCGAGTATTGCGATTTCAGCTCGTCCCTCAGATTCCAGTGTGATATGAGCGACATTCCGTCAGGGAAAATCTGCTCTCCCTCGTTCGTCCTCAGACAACCCATCTTTATGTCGTAACTCTCTATGTAAGTACCTGCCTCCGAGTTGCATTTCACGAAAGCAGCCCCCAATTTCGCTGGCACTCTCGCCGTGAACCAGTCAGCTATTCGTGCGTATGCCCACTGCTCCCTGCTCCAGTTTTTGCCTAATTCGTTTTTCTCCTCAAGGCTGTAAATTGGGAAGTTCAGCAAAGTCACGAACGCTATCTTTGTCTCAAACATATCGTCAGTGAAATGTGCCGTAGGGTCGTATGCTGCAAACATGTTATCCACGTTCAACAGCGTGTCGCCCACGACATGCAGAGGGAACATAAAATCAACATATACCATGTCGTTATGCCCACGGAAACTTTCAATCTGACGGTCTATCCTACAGAACAGTTTATGGCGCATCACTGAATCGCCAACGTAATTCTCCAAGCAGAATGTGCGGAATTCTTCTTCCGTACCATCCTCTGCCGTCCAGAATTTTGCCGCCGATCTTACTCCACGTGCTGCCAATGCAGTGTCTGCAACGTCTGGCTCATTGACCAACATCTGCACGGTGCTGTCAATCATCGCTTCTGAAATATTTGACATACTCGTTTGTTTTTTCACTGGCTGGCAACCCACAAGGATAACCAGTGCCAAAATAATAGGAATAAAGTGTTTCATTATCTCATAAATTTAGTTATGTGCTTCATTAACAGAAAAACCACCCAGTCCGGCACATGCTTGCACAGGAAAACGAAAGGTCCGTTTATCCACCCAGGCACTACTGACTTCTTTTTCCGGAACATAGCCTTCAATGCTTTCCTGACCAGTTTCTCTGGCGGCATACTCACCTGCAAGCGGACGGCTAACCTTCTCAGGTTTGGTGCAAGTCCGTAAAGCCCTGTGTCTATCGCCCCTGGACAGATAGCCGTAACAGTCACGCCATGAGGTTTTAATTCATACCACATAGACCGCGAGAAATTCAGTATATATGCCTTCGTCGAGTTGTATATATTGATGCCCGGCATTGCCATCCACGCCGACATCGAACTCATATTCAGTATATAGCCATGCTTACGTTTAGCCATCCATGCTCCGAACAGTTGCGTCATCCGTGTCACTGTCTTGATGTGCAGGTCCAGCATCACTTCAACCCTTTTCCACGAAGTTTCGATGAGGTTGTTGAAGAAGAACACACCTGCATTGTTAATCAATATCTCCAAGTCGAGTTCATTATCCTCAACGTATCTCAACAATATGTCGGCAGCATCAGGTCTTGTCAGGTCCATATACATCGAATGAACCACAATTCCATACGTATTCCTCAGCATCTCAGCCGTATCTGCCAGTTCTTTCTCCTGTATTGATACGATAAACAGGTTGTACCCCCGTGAGGCCAACTCCTTAGCATAGCATAAGCCAATACCCGACGAGGCACCTGTCACCAATGCGTACTTACTCATCTCTTTTCAGCTTTTTCAATCTCTTTTTGCAGTTTCCGTGGCAGATTATCAACGCAATGGTGGCACTTCATCTCCAACGTGTACATACGGCCTATGCAATAGTTAGAGTGCTTACATCCGCTGCAATAATCCTTCTCGCCCTTCTCCTCAGCTTCTTTGATATGGTTAACGAACTCAGGGTCATGCACCAGCACTCGTGCCATCTGCACAAGTTCAAAGCCAGAGTTCAGCACCTCGTCAATCTTGCTTCTGCGCACCAGTCCACCAACATAAATCAACGGCAGTTTCAGCTCAGCCCTGAATTTCTTAGCGTCTTCCAGGAAATATGCCTCTTTGTATGGCACAGTAGGTATCATCATCCTACCCACAAGATATAGCATCGCTTTCAACCACCAGAAAGTCTTCATCGGCATATAATAAGCCAAAGTCTTGATTGGCATAGCGCCCCTCATAACGTGCATTGGCGCCTTGCTCACAAAACCGGCCGACAACACAATACCATGTACACCTGCCTTCTCAATCTCCTTTGCCACGGTTATGCAATCTGGCAACTGCATTCCGCTCTTGAAACCGTCGAACATATTGGTTTTCACCACAACAGCCATATCATCTTTTGCCTGTTTCATCACCTCAGCCAACACCTCTTTCATAAACCTCATTCTGTTCTCCAACGACCCTCCGTACTCGTCATGCCTGTGGTTGGTATAAGGCGAAATGAACTGCGAAATCAGGTAGCCATGACCCGCATGAATCTCCACGCAGTCGAAACCCGCCTCGCGACACATATTCACTGCCTTGCCGAATGCCAGTACAATCTCACGTATTTCGCTTTTTTTCAACCCACGAACCAGAGTAGGGGAGTAGAGGTTGAACCCAGACGAAGGACCTACTGGCATACAGCCGCAAGTGTAGAAATGGGTCATGTTACCGCAGTGTCCCAACTGTATGCTTGCTTTCGCCCCATGGCTATGTATGCTGTCCGTCAGTTTCTTCAGGTCAGGGATAATCTCAGGTCTCACATATAGTTGCGCCGCAAACGACACACCGCTCTTGCATACTGCGCAATAAGCACCGGTCGGCATTCCCACGCCACCCTTAGCCACGGAGGTGTGATAGTTAAACAGGTCTTCGGATGGCGAAGTATTGTACGCCATATTCTCGAATGCCGCTGAACGTATCGTGCGGTTTCTCAGTGTGATAGGTCCCAGTTTGAATGGGGTGAACAGTTGTGATTCCATCTATTTCTTTTATTTGTTTTTTTTCGGGCGCAAAGGTACAAAAAAATTTCCATTGTGACAAGCAATTCCTAACAAAAAAGCCTTAACCCGATGGTTAAGGCTTAGTCATGATGAAACGCACCTCTTATTCCACTTTGTCAGCAAGACCAGCCCCCACTTTGAATTTCACTGCTCTCCTTGCAGGAATGACAATCTTCTCTTTTGTGGCTGGGTTCAAACCCTGACGCTCCTGACGTTCAACTACACTGAACGTCCCGAAACCTAACAACGAAACACATTCGCCTTTCTCCATTTGTTCTCCAATGGTTTCAATCATAGCGTCAAGCGCGCGTTTTGCTTCAACCTTGGTCAATTCTGCTTTCTCTGCCATTGCAGAGATTAGTTCTGATTTGTTCATAACATCAGTTTTTAATTTGTTATTTTACCAAATAAATTCTTCTCATTTCGGGTGTCAAAGGTACGACTTTTTTTTTATATGTACAAGTAAATCAACGAAAAAGTATAAAATTTTTTTTTGAGTGCCGTTTTTACTTGTTTTTTTCACGCTTTTTTTGTACCTTTGCACTTTCTTTCGGGCACTGTTTTTTGCTGGTGACCCGTCGTCAAAATTCAAATGACTTTATTATGAGAAAAACACCTCCTGCTACTCTTAATCTCTTGATTATAACGGTCTTGGTATGGCTTGCACAGTATGCTTTCCCCGCCCGTTTCGGCATTGACCTCACCCGTTACCTTGGTCTTCATTACTGGCAATCTGACGCTTTTATACCCACTCAGCTTGTCACTTACATGTTCATGCACGACACCTCTTCCGCAATGCATATTTTCTGTAATATGTTCGGCGTTTGGATGTTCGGCCGCACTCTTGAGTCTGTTTGGGGCGCAAAAAAATTCCTTTTTTTCTATTTTGTCGCTGGAATTGGTGCGGGAATCGTGCAGGAAATCACCTGGATGGTTGACCTTGCTCCAATGATTAGTGATTTCGACGCTGCCATCTCAGCAGGCTCTGGCGAGTCGCTTGTCAACTATCAGTCTTTTATTGAGGGCGATATCACTAAGGCCCCGCCTTCCGCTCTTGTCACTCTCCGTGCGCAGCTTGTCGCCAGCCTATCACGCTATGTGACCGTCGGTGCATCGGGTGCTTTGTTCGGTTTGCTTCTTGCTTTCGGATGGCTCTTTCCCCAGGTTAGTCTCTTCATACTTTTTATTCCTATCCCTATTCCATCCAGAATATTTGTCGCAATATATGCCATTATCGAACTGCTTTGCGGCATTTCGAGTGCCGGCGACGGTGTAGCTCATTTTGCTCATCTCGGCGGTATGCTCTTCGGTGCCATACTCCTGTATATCTGGAAAAAACAAGACAAACTCCACTGAGTAATCATGAAATAACAAATCGCCCGAATGATTATAGACCTTCTGAAATCCAAACTGCATTCCAAAAGCATGGTGACGTTCCTCATTGCCCTCAATGTCTCCATCTGGCTTGCCGTAACAGTTATCCGCATTTTCCTCATTCTTTTCAACATTGACTTCTACGCTCTGCTGACCCTTGTCGAACTCCCCTCCGACCCTCGTCAGTTTGCCTACACCCCCTGGACAATCCTCACATACTGTTTCATACACACAGGATTCTTTCACATACTCTTCAACATGCTGGCTCTGCACTGGTTTGGTCACATTGCCGAGGAGCATTTCTCCTCCCGTCAGATTCTCGTCATTTACCTTCTCGGCGGAGTAGCAGGCGGTGCTCTTTTGATGACCTCTTTCAATACCCTGCCGTATTTTGTCGAGCATTTCTCGCAGACCTATCTTCTCGGTGCCTCTGCCTCTGTACTTGCCATCGTGACAGCCGCAGCTTACGCCAACCCCTCATACCCCTTGCGTTTTCTGTTCATAGGCGAGGTGAAGCTCAAATGGTTAGCCCTCATTATGGTAATCGTCAGTTTCCTTGGTGTCACAGGCACTAATGCCGGTGGCGACATCGCACATCTCGGTGGTGCGGCATTTGGCATTTTGTACGCATATATCCATAAATTTCTATCTAAACGCAGGAACATATTCTCACGCCATGCCAGAACCCGTAAAACTCCAAAAATGGCAGATTTCCATTTCCAGCGTGGCACACGTGACACTACCGAACCTTCAAACACTGAGGTTGACGATATCCTTGACAAAATAAAACGCACTGGTTACGCCTCGCTGACCGACGACGAGAAACAACGCCTCTTCCGCCACTGAGCACAGCCAAAGCCGAACATTTATATGAAAAAGAAACCAACTCCGAAAGCCAAATCTAAAATCTGGCTGAAAATACTGAAAACAATAGCCCTTTCGCTTACCATCCTCACATTGGCATACTATGTGTTGCTCCTTGTCGTGCCATACGTCCACCCGTCACATATACGTATCATTGCCTGGATTGGTCTGACGATGCCTTTTGCCGTTCTTGCTGTCTTTGTCTGGCTCATAATATGGATAATCGCGCGTCAGCGCGAAACATGGATAACCATCGCCGTGATTCTTCTCGCCACTTTTCCAATCTGGCGCCGCACCATAGTCGTCAATATAGGAGGCGACTACCCCTCGAAAGAGGAAATCGCCGAAGGGCATCAACTCAAGATACTAACTTACAACGTGGAAATGTTTCAGCAATATGAGCAAGTCGAACCAATAGCAGACCTCATCGAACAAGGCGGTTATGACATAGTCTGTATGCAGGAATATGGTCATTACAGTACAAGTAACGATAAATGGGGCAAAATAAACGCACGTTTCAATGCCATATTCCCTTTCCGCCACGTATGGTACAAGAATCAGTCACGGGGCAACGAAAACGGCCTTGTGTTATATTCACGCTATCCTATTGTCAACAAGGTCAAAGTCAGGTACGACTCAAAATACAACATCTCCGTCTATAGCGACATCGTTGTGGACGATGACACCATACGTATCTTCAACAACCATCTGGAATCAAACAAATTGACACGTTACGACCGTACCGTGGCTGAAAAGATTGCCAAAGACTCAGTTGACAACGATTCCCTCTATTATTCTTTCCGTACCGTATTGCGCAAAATCGCCGATGCCTCCATCATCCGTGCCTCGCAGGCAGACAGCATTGCAGCCCTCATTAGTCAGACTCCTTATCCTGTCATCGTCTTGGGCGATTTCAACGATGTGCCGCAATCTTACGCCTACAACCGCCTCATCCGCACAGAACACCTTGGAGCCACCTCATCACAGTCTGACGCCTACGCCATTGCCGGCGACTGGTTCTACTACTACACCTACAATCAGAATCACCTCAACGTCCCTATCGACCATATCCTTGTCTCACCCGAATTTTCCGTCCAAGAGTGTACAATCCTACCCATCGAATACTCAGACCACTATCCATTATCCACAACCATACTTCTCAGGTAAATTCTTAAGGCTCAGCAACGTTTCGTGCGGTTAATAAACCGAAAAAGCGGAACATCGTAACGTCGTAACATCGAAATGTCGAAACGTCAGATTTTTTATCAATATGCTACAAATTGCCATCTCTGACTTTCCCCCAAACCAACTCATAAACGTCTGATATTCGGTCACTGGTCATCAATTCTCTATCATAGAGCTTTTTCCCTCTCATCACCAATACAAAACGTTATAGAGCCAAAATAATTGACATTTTGTAAAAATCCCAGACATAGTTTTATATGTCTGGGATTGTATTATGATAAAAGAGGTTTATTCAACCACCACCTTCTCTGTTCTCACACCTCCTCGACGGTCAGTGAGTTTTATGAAATATACCCCCTTAGTTCCAATCCCTGGCAATTGGCTCTCACCTTCGTTCACTTCGAGCATATAAACACGGTTGCCGCTTGCAGCAATAACTTCTACCGTCACATTCTCAGGAGTATAGACCATAATCTCATTTCCCGCTTTCACTGGGTTTACGGCAATACGGAAGTCGCAATCTGAATTCATATCCAATGCTGAAGACTGGTCAACCGTAAGGTGCAATGTGACAATAGAGTCACAGCCCTCGGCACTTGGCAGCGTGTCGGTATAATCGCCTGAAACGGTCAAATCTCGTCCACCCCAATGATATGTCTCACCGGCATTGATTCGTGCGCTATCCTCGCCAAAGACAGGCATTATCACGCTGATATGCACATTTGTTATTGAGTCTTTGAGAACAGTAATATTCACTGTGTCAGATACTACTGTGTCTGTCATAACGTTTCTCACCGTAAAGCCATAGCCCATATAATCATCGCCTTGGCATACTCTCTCGTAGAAATCATTCTCTACATCATCGCGCTCAGGATTAGGATTGCTAACGGCAACTGCTGTGGTAAGGTTCCAGTTGCAGCCGTCACTTATCTCCATAAAGTCGCCATCCGTCATATCCTGGTCAGCATAGCCCATAGCCCATTCGCCATTGACCTTGTAGCAGAGCCAGTTCTGATATGGCACAAGGTCGAGATCAGCATCGTGATACTCCATATTTGTCAGCAGACCAGCACCAAACGAGTAGGAGAATCGCGAGTCATAGGTGGCGATACTGTCCAGAAGGTCGAGTGCCTTGACAGTGCCACTAAACTTCACACCCCAGGCAAGTGCGATGCGCTGGCTCTCGTCAGTATATTCATCCCACTGCATCACCACGACCACCTTGTTCGTGCCTTTGCCCACCCAGTACTGGATGTCCGTCTGAGGGAATGAACCTACCTCGTTGATTGATTTAACCGTCTTGTTGTCAGATGGTTTGATACGATGACCGTAAGCCTCGTTGTTTGATTGCGCAGAAGCGCAGATGCTCATTGCAAGAACGAGCAAAGAAACAATTGATTTTTTGAACATAGCATAAAACTATTAATGTGTTGATAATAGCTTTCTGCTGGAAACAGTTAATGAAAAAGGAGACTTTGCAAAATGAGAGATGCCGTGCCGCAACATTAAAAAGGCAGGATAAGTCAGACAGGACATCCGTGTGAGTCGCATTTTTATCAGCTCTTTCCTCGAAAGCGTGAAAAAACAAACGACTTGGCAGGTCTTCTGACTTCGCTCGCTCCACCTCTGTTTATTGCCTTCCCACATATCTATGTCGATATACAGTGACAATATTATGAATTTGAAGTGCAGCATGTTATGAGCATACAGCAGCGGGACTGTTCAGGATTCTCACCTGATTCCCTTTTAACGATATGACACCTTTTTGTGAATGATGGCACCTATCGACCAAATCAGATGCAAAGATAAGGATTTTTTCTGAGATAGAGAAAGCTTTTCCGAACTTTTTTTGACCCTATAGGTGAGTCCTATAAATTGGTGAGTTCTATAAATTCATTTTGAGTGTTTTTGAAGTTTGTTTTGAGCAGATTGCTGTGCGGAAGAAGGGCGTAGCAAGGCATTTATAGTTTTGCTTTTTAGGGTGGTTCTATTAATTAGGTTGAGACGATTTTGAAGTTTATTTTTAGCAGATTGCTGTGCGGAAGGAGGAGCAATGCGGGCATTGTGACCGACTAACAACCTGTCAAGACCGAGAGCAGAGGTCAAGCTTGCTTGGACTATGCCGAGGTTAGGACAGGTCTGCAAAGCAAATCAGCAAGATGCCAAAATTACTGCAAACCGCGGCGACGTGCTGCGCATTATGCCTCAGTCTGGAATGCCAAAGACTTTCAGGCCATCACCATACATTGCAACAATTATATTCCTCATTTGTTGACGACCTCGTCAATTGTACTGCAAAGCTCATACAAATGAGAGCAGAAGCCAAATTTATTTGGATTATGCCGAGTACAACAGAGTATTGCGAAATTTGTGCAAAGATACAAATAAAATCCAACAAAATCGCCTTTTCGGAGAGATATTTTTTGACAACAAAAAAATTCACTGACACACTGATAGATACAATAGATTCGACACTCGGTTTGAGATGTGAGAAGTACGGTTCCCAGTACACCGCGATAATCCGCTCGCCCATGTGCGTGTTCTTTTTTTGAAGATTTGGCGAGTACGGAGAGTTCCGAGGGTAGGAGGTTTGGTGTTAGGATTCCAGAGGAGATATGCGTAAATTTTCCCATTTATAGTACGATAATAGACGTCACTTTTGCGACTTAGTTTGCCAGAGATTGAGACGATTGGCATATTGTCGAAGGTATAGTCACGCATGTTGATTTTGGTTTAGTTGTAAATAATTGATTCTCATATTCACTGTCCGTATGGAGTAGGTTGTGCATAGGTAAGGAGTTTTTTTGATATAAGCAAGTGTTTTTGAAAAAAAATTATGGATTATAATCCAACTTTGAACACCCTACCTTTCAGGGTGTGTTTGCTGATTATTGATAGCCCAAGGCGTTGCCTTGGGCTATGTGCTGATTGCCCCTTTCGGGGTGCAGGTGTTGCAGGTAATGAGTATAGTTTTCGGACAGGTTCGGGAGTGGATGGAACTCACCTTACAACAATACGTTTGGCTGTAGCATTACCGGTCTGGACGAAATAGACACCAGATGCAGGAATGATGAAAGTTGTGCAATCGTGTGTACAAGTAGCGAAACTGACAACTCGTCCTGTCGTGTCAAAGATGCGGATTTTCTCGCCTGTTGGAACGTTTGTTACTACAATTTGGTTGTTGTGCGAGGTGACTTGGAAGTCGTTATTGGCGGAGATGTTGTCGATGGAAGAGCCTTGGTCGAAAGTGGCGACGTAATCAGCATCTTCGCCTAAGAGTTGGACGATTCGAGGGTTGTCTGTGTTTCCGTCTTGCCATTGGATGAACTTGCTGTTTTCGAATGGAATTGCGGCAATTTCGACAAAGGAGCTGTCAGGGAAAATGCCGTTGCCTGCCACAAAACCGCGTTGGCTGTTGCCGGAGAATACTTTCAGTTCGTAATATGTTGGGTAAATGTATAATGTATCGTGTACGAAGATTGTATCCAATATGGTAATAGTGTCAAATCGGATAATTGTATCACGTATGGTTATGGTATCCAATATGGTAATAGTGTCGTGTATGTTTATAGTGTCGTGGACAATAGTAGTGTCGTGTATTACTGCTGTATCTGCGTTTGTGAAATAGGCAGTGTATGTGACATCGTCAGTGATGGTTACATTTAATGGATTGTCAGTGATGTTTTCGTTCCAGTGGTCGAACTTATATCCAGCGAATGAGGCAGCTTTTAGTGTAGCGGTTGAGCCAACTGGATAAATTCCACCGCCATTGACAAGTCCTTTTCTTTCGTCTTCAGAAACGACAGTCACAGTACGGCCGCAATTTTCTTCGATAAAATTGTAGAATAAGCTCCAGTTGCTTGCTTGGTTGTAGCGGTTGAGAGAGCCGCAAGGGATATAGACAGGCAAGTTGTGAGTGTATGATGAGAATGTATTGTTTTGGATGGCAGGTGGATATGCATTTAGTATGCGTATTGAATCGAGCGATGAGCATCCGTCGAATGCTGTGTAGCCTATGGAGTTTATACCTGCTCCAATTTCTAAATAGTGCATACTTCTACAATTGGAGAAAGCGAAATTTCCTATGCTTCTGACAGATGCGGGAATTATTAAGCTGTCGAGCAAAATGCAGTCACTGAATGCACCATAATTGATGGAGGTTACTGAGTTAGGAATGTTTATTCGTGTCAGAGCAGTGCAACCATTGAAAAGGTAAAAGTCTATGTTTGTCAGGGTGTTGGGCAGTGTGATGTCGGTGAGGTTGGAGCATTCGAAGAAGGCATGGTCGCCTATTGTTGTGACAGTGTTGCTCATCTTGATGCTGTAGAGGTTGGTACATCCGTAGAAGGCATTCCAACCGATGGTGGTGACAGTGTGTGGAATTTCAACGCTGGTCAGGTAGATACAATCAACAAAAGTGTTGTTGTCTATGGCAGTTACTGTATAGGTTGTGTTGTTATGCACAACGGAGTAGGGGATTATCAGAGAACCAGAGGGCTGTGATGTCCAGTAGGGTGCTGAACTATTTGGGTGAGTGACGGAAACTGTGCTGTCGTGTATGGTGTAATAGAGTGTTATTCCAGTGGAATTGTCGCTGAAATCGTAAGCCAAAGTTGACGTAAGTGTCAGAAACAGAGCAGTTAGTGATAATAGAAGTTTCTTTTTCATTATATAATAAGTTTTTTTGTTTATATTTCGGTACAAAAGTACGAATATTTTTTTGTCTTTCCAAATATTCGTCACAAAAGTTTTTTTATTTTGAACAATTTGTCAATAAAACTGTTTGAGAATAGACAAAGACTCTGAAGTCGTGCGGACATTATCGATGACAAGGATACCTTTGTCTGTCTTGGATTCAAGATGTGAATGATGTGAATTTGCTTTAGTCCAATCCAGAATGTGGGTGAATACTTCACTTTCGTACCATTGATTGCCTATTTTAGGGAGGTGGCAGAACATACGGTTGTTTTTAAGAATAAGTTTGTTGATATTGAGAGCAGAGGCGCACCAACGGAGACGTACCATGTCAAATAGAGAGTCAACCGACTCAGGAATAGGACCAAAACGGTCGATTAGTTGTTTTTGGAATATGATAAGAGCTTCTTCAGTCTGTATAGAATCGAGTTCGCGATAGAGAACGACACGCTCAGTCTGCGAAGAAACGTATGAGGAAGGCAACATAATATCGAGGTCAGTTTCGATATTACATTCGTGTGCTAAAAGAGGGTTGTTCAGTGCAGGTATAGTGTTACCACATTCGGTGTGCAACTCGACAAGAGCTTCGGAGAGAATTTGTTGATAAGTCTCGTAACCAAGATCGGTGATGAAGCCGCTTTGCTCTGCTCCAAGTATGTTTCCTGCGCCACGGATATCAAGGTCTTGCATTGCAATACTGAAGCCCGATCCGAGGTCAGAGAAGGTTTCGATGGCTTTGAGACGTGCTCTTGCGTCGCTGGTAAGGGAATCGAAATCGGGGGCAATGAGGTAGCAATATGCTTTGCGATTTGAGCGTCCCACGCGTCCACGAAGTTGGTGGAGATCAGAAAGGCCGAACATGTGCGCATTGTTGACAATCATAGTGTTGACATTTGGGATGTCAATACCAGACTCAATAACAGACGTAGCCACGAGGACATCGTAATCGTACTCCATAAAGTCAAGAAGGGTCTGTTCCAATTCCTCAGTAGGCATCTGTCCGTGGGCGATGGCAATACGTGCAGAAGGAACAAGTTTGCGAATTTTTTGGGCTATGATGTCTATGTTATTGATTCGGTTGTTAATGACGAATACTTGTCCGTTACGGTTCATCTCTGAGTTGATAGCATCGGCAATAATGATAGGGTCCCAGGTACTTACTTCGGTCATTACCGGGTATCGATTAGGAGGTGGAGTATTGAGTACACTGAGGTCACGAGCCCCCATGAGAGAGAATTGCAAAGTGCGAGGAATAGGTGTTGCTGTGAGAGTCAGTGTATCAACGTTTACGCGCATTTGTTTGAGTTTCTCCTTGACTGATACTCCGAATTTCTGCTCCTCGTCGATTATGAGAAGTCCGAGATCCTTGAATTTAATATCCTTTCCTACTATCTTGTGAGTACCGATGAGAATATCAATTTTGCCTTCTTCGAGCAATGTTTTGATTTTTTTGACTTCGGTAGTTTTCTTGGCACGACTGAGGTACTCAATGCGGACAGGGAAATTTTTCAAGCGTTCGGTGAAAGTCTGGAAATGTTGAAAAGCAAGCACTGTTGTAGGGACGAGCAGTGCCACTTGTTTTCCAGAGAGGACAGCCTTGAAAGCAGCACGGATAGCAAGCTCGGTCTTGCCGAAACCAACATCGCCGCAGATAAGTCTGTCCATAGGTTTGTCAGACTCCATATCCTTCTTGATTTCAGATGTTGCTTTTGCCTGATCTGGAGTGTCCTCGTAAATAAAAGAAGCTTCAAGCTCGTGCTGCATATAATCATCAGGGTTGAATTGGAAACCCTTTTCATTGCCACGGGCGGCATAAAGTTTGATAAGGTCGCGAGCTATGTCTTTGATTTTAGACTTTGTACGTTCCTTCAAGCGATCCCAAGCACCGGAGCCAAGTTTGCTAATATGAGGAGGTTCGCCGTCTTTTCCCTTGTATTTTGATACCTTATGTAAATTATGAATTGAAACATAGACGGTATCGTTATCGCGGTACGCAAGTTTGATAACTTCGCGCTTACGACCATTATCCTCGATGACGCATAGACCTTCAAAACGGCCAATACCATGGTCAGAATGAACAACATAATCGCCACGTTGAAGTTCGTTTATTTCTTTGAGAGTCATTGCGGCGCGACCAGCCTTGGCAATATCGCTATGAAGAGAGAAACGGTGAAAACGGTCGAAAATCTGATGGTCAGTAAAGCAAGCGATATGAGCATCAATGTCGGTGAAACCTTCGTGAAGTGTACGATTGATAGGGGTGAATTTTATGTTGTCGCCACGGTCGTTGAAAATAGCAGCAATTCTGTCTGTCTGTTTGGCAGAATCAGAGCAGATATAAAGTGAATAGCCATCATTTTGAAGTGTCTTGAGAGTGTTGGTCACCATATCAAAGTCTTTGTGAAAGAGTGGCTGTGGAGTTATGTTAAATGATATGGTTAACGATGGTTCGTCCAAACGTGAGCTTCGGTGGAGAAGTATGGTTTTGTGCAGAATAGCATTATCAAAGAAACGTTCAGGTTTGAGGGTGGGGTGGTTACCTTCGAGAGCATCTTCGTAGATATTGTTGAGAGCAGAGATGGTATGGTCGAAATCTGAGTAGAGTATGACAGTGTCAGAATCAATAAAATCGAGGAAAGATATGAGGTTTGTTTGTTCTATGGTTGATTGTGTGTCGGGCAGAATATCAACTCGCTCTTGTTTGTCAAGTGACAACTGTTTTTCGATGTCGAAGGTACGAATTGACTCGATTTCGTTGCCAAAAAAATCAATGCGGTAAGGGCGTTCATTGGTGTATGAGAAAACATCGAGGATGCTGCCACGGACAGAGTACTGACCTGGTTGATAGACAAATTCGACCTCTTCGAACTTGAATTCATCCAGGCGTGAGATAATTTTCTCATGTTCTATTGTATCGCCAGGGCGGAGAACTATGCGTGACGAATTCAGAATTTGCTTAGTGGCGACAAGTTCGGCAATTCCAGATGGCGATGTAACGACAATATAACGGTCGGCAGTTGAGATGACATTTAGAGCATCTGTGCGTAATATCTGTGCGGCAATATCCAATTCACCATGTTTTGGTGATTTGCGGAATGATGAAGGAAGAACGGCAAGATATTGTCGGTCAATCATTATCGCGAGGTCATTATATAGGTATGATGCCGCCTCGACATCGTCCATGATAGCGATTAGTTTCAGATTTGATTTTTTCAGTAGAGAGGCGAGAAGCAGAGCGCGTTCTGAGGCGAAAAGACCAACGTAGCGAAGTGTTAGAGCCTTCTGTTTGAGCCATCTCAGGGTGTTAGCGGATTGGTCGCTTTTTGAAATAATGTCAAGAATTCGGTTCATTTATTTAGGTGTGCGGTGATAAAGAAAAGCAGCAATGACGGCAAAAATTATGTTAGGTATCCAAGTTGCAAGCATTACAGGAGTGTTTCCTTGTATGGCAAAAATTGAAGTAACTTCAAGAAATAATACATAAATGGCAGAGAGGGCAATGCCTATGCCAATCTGGAGTCCCATACCTCCTTTGACTTTTTTTGACGAAAGAGAAACACCGATGAGGGTCAAGATAATGATACAAATTGGTGTAGCAAAACGTTGGTGATACTCAACTTCGAAAGGCTGAGTGTTGCCCATACCGCGTTCGTTTTGTCTGTTTATATAATGCCGCAGTTCGTAATTTGTCATCTGTGGTGCATATTCTTCGTTAATAAAGAACTCCATTGGAACCACATCAATCAGAGTGTCAAGGTTTGAGCCACCTGTGACATTCTCAAAAACGCCATCGAAACTACGGGTCATCCATTCGCCTAAGTGCCAAACACTATCCGAAGGAGACCATTCAATGGTCTGTGCTGTGGTGTAACTTACCAATTTTTTGCCATCGAACTTTTGCAAGAAACAATGGTAACCACGATTTTGACTATGTTCAAAACGCTCTATATATAGAATTTGACCGGGCACAACTTCCATCTGTATGTTTGATGCTACTTCATTCTTGAACGAAGAGTAGTAAACATCTTCAAAATCAAGACGAATTTTGTTTGCTTGAGGAATAACATAGCCGGAAAGGAGAAAACAGAGAACAGTAATTCCGATGGCACCAACCATATATGGTTTCATCAGACGTTTGAAACTTACACCACCAGCCAAAATGGCGGTGATTTCAGAATTGTATGCCATCTTCGAGGTAAAGAAAATAACTGCAATGAACACGAAGAGAGGGGCAAACATATTTACGAAATAGGGTATGAAATTGAGGTAGTATTGGAAGATTATCTTGTCAAGGGGGGCGTGTGATTCGTAGAAAGAGTCAAGTTTCTCGGAAATATCAACGACAATACAGATGGCGATAATAAGGACAATCGATAGAGCGAAGGTGCTCAGAAATTTTTTGAGTATATAGCGGTCTAAAGTGTTGAGCAGAGGGTTCTGATAGAAAAACTCTTTGATACGCAGACAAAGCGATTTATAGTCGTAATGGATTATGTTTTTTAATTTCAAATTCATGGTTTTACTCGGCGAGCAAGGTTGTCAATGATTGATGCTTTCCACGAGGAAAAGTCACCTGATATGATGTGCGCACGGGCATCACGTACAAGGCGTAGGTAAAAAGCAAGATTATGAATTGAAGCAATTTGAAGACCAAGTAACTCTTCGGCATCAATCAAATGGTGCATATATGCTTTGGTATAGTAGCAATCTACCCAGCAATTGCTAGTAGGGTCAATTGGTGAGAAATCTTTTGCCCAACCTGCATTGCGCATGTTCAAAGTGCCTTCGTATGTGAACAACTGACCGTTACGTCCGTTGCGTGTTGGCATTACGCAGTCGAACATATCAACACCACGTTCGATGGCTTCAAGGATATTCTGCGGTGTTCCGACACCCATAAGGTAACGAGGTTTGTCCTTCGGGAGAATATCGTTTACAACTTCAATCATCTCGTACATAATCTCGGTAGGTTCGCCCACAGCCAATCCGCCAATAGCATTACCATCGCGACCAAGGTCGGCAATGTGGCGAGCAGACTCTTGACGAAGATTCTTATAAGTACATCCTTGTACTATAGGAAAGAGTGTTTGTGAATACCCGTATGGACAGGTTGTTGAGTCGAAGCGTGAGATGCAACGTTCAAGCCAACGTTGAGTGCGTTGCATAGACTTCTTGGCATAATCGTAATCAGCAGTGCCTGGGGTACACTCATCGAAAGCCATTATGATGTCAGCACCGATGGTGCGTTGGATGTCCATCACATTTTCAGGGGTAAAAAGGTGCTTTGAGCCATCGATGTGCGAACGGAATGTTGCGCCTTCCTCTGTGATTTTGCGATTGTCAGCAAGTGAAAAGACCTGAAAGCCACCAGAGTCGGTGAGGATTGGGTGATGCCAGCCGTTGAACTGGTGGAGACCGCCTGCAGCTTGAAGGACATCAAGTCCTGGACGGAGATAGAGATGGTATGTGTTTCCGAGAATAATTTGCGCTAAGATTTGGTTTTCAAGGTCGTTGATTTGCACGCCTTTGACAGAACCTACTGTACCCACGGGCATAAAAATAGGAGTGTGAATTTCGCCATGGTCAGTTGTGATTACACCTGCGCGAGCAGAAGAAAAAGGGTCGTTATGTTGAATTGTAAAAGTCATTTACTTCTTTTTAGTGGCGAATGACATAAAGAGTCCGAGCATAACACCAAGCAAAGCTGCGAAAAGCACACGGTATAGCGGAGGAAGCATAAACGTTATGGTGTGTGCGGGTATCCAGAAAAGAGGTATTGTTTTTTTGAAAAGGAAATTCCACATCATATTCCAGTCGAGATTGACGAGACGTTCACCGAAATGAAGAGGTGAGAAGAAGCTTGATAAAGAACCATTATGGCTGATAATATGAGAATCGCTGACCTTGTGGATAGTCATAAAGAAAGGTGCGAAGATGCAGTTCATAAATGATGAAATCAGGAAGGCGGCAAGGAAATGATACCAAGAGAGAGACTCGAAAATGCTTTGACTAAGCAGTTCATTATAAGGAGTGTCAGGAATGATGCCAACTTGCTCCATAAGAGCAGGAACGCCTTTAGAGAAAATAGTCATTGCGGCAGTGATAAGCATACCGAGAAAACCCCAGACGATTGCGCGAGGGGTGACACCGAAAGAAGAAGTGGGGTAGTGTCCCTCTTTGATGCGGAAACCTATGACTTCGCCGGCGGTTGACAATATACCGAATTTCAGGAATGCCATCAGAAAGGGATGGCTTTTAGTGTTAGTAGTGAACCAGCTGCCTATAGGTTCAAGCAGAAAGAACGGAAGAATAACTGCAAGGGCAATTACTATGAAAATAAAATCAGATTTCTTCATATATTTGATAGAAAAAAGGATTCGTCTGAAATGAGACGAATCCCTAAATTAAGTACCCAGAGCCGGGATCGAACCGGCATGGAAGTGAATCCACTGGTGTTTGAGACCAGCGCGTCTACCGATTCCGCCATCTGGGCGAGAGGTAAAACCCATGCTTTCAAATTGCGAGTGCAAAGGTACAACATTTTTCTGATTTTACCAAACAAAAAATGGATTATTTTTGCAAGTTGGTAATAGATTGAGAATCATAGATTAAATCGGCTTGGAGGTAATAACTTTCGCGTTCGTTAAAATGTTTTGTAATGAAATTATTCAGTTCGTAGTCAGAAATTCCTGATAGAACAGGGCGATTTTGGCGTTCCTTTTTTGCTCTTGAGATGATAGTATTGAGAGGAGTTCGGAGATATATGACTTTGCCGTAACGTTTCATTATTTCCAAATTTTCATAGAAACAAGGAGTTCCTCCCCCACACGAGATGACGGAAGGATTATCGTCTTCGCACAATTTAATAAGTAGATTGTGCTCTTGTTGGCGAAAGTAAAGTTCACCCTGTTCCTCGAAAATCTCTTGGATTGTCTTCTCGCAGTGCTGTTCGACCAGTTTGTCAAGGTCAATAAAAGGCATAAGAAGTTTGTTAGCAAGTTGCCGACCATAAGTAGTCTTGCCGGCAAACATATAGCCAATAATAAAGATTTTGTTCATCTGAGACGATCCAGTGACTTGACAAGAGCTTCATCCTTGAGAACTCCACGCATTGCAAGAAATGTCAAGATGATTGAAATCAAAGGGAAACAAGAGGCGAATTGTATATGAAAAGTGTCGAAAGAGCCTTCTTGCAGTTTGTAATAAACCACAGTGACAAGTAATGCATACCATCCTAACATCAATAGCATATTGAAAATGCAAATGCGAACTTGACGCGAGCGATTATTGAACATAAAGATGTTGCCGAGGCTGAGCAATGCAATTATGGCTGTCAAACACGAAAGACAAGCTGTTGACACTTCCAAATTCCACCCTTCGTTGGCAAAACCGCGGAATGAGAGTTGGATAAATGTATTGTCTGTGGCAGTGAGAAGTATGAGTGGAAAAAAGATTGTTGTTGCCATAAGAATGGTGACAATCAGAAGATAAAGGGTTTGAATTCTCTGTATCATAGCGTTTTATATTTTATTGTATTATTTTCCAAATAATCGTGAAAAGAATGATTTTTTCTGTGGTTGCTTGAACTCAATTGAATTATTGTCATATATAGCATCTTCGGAATTGCCGTATTTGATTAACCGATAGATAGTGCCCCAATCGGGTAATCCACCAACGTTTTTGTCGTCAATATATATATCCGCATCAATCTTGCGGGATTCGTTTTCGTTCCAATTGTCTTCGGGAAACGCTCTGTTGACTGCGTAAAAAATCACACCATTATCGTGGCAATACGCAATAGCTTCATCAAGTAATTTTCCTGAACGGAAAGTCCAAAGAATGATTTCATGTCCTTCAGACTGAAGACGTTTAAGAACATCGATGGCAAAAGGAATTGGTTTTCCTATTTTTGGATAGTCGTGTGTGACGATAGTTCCGTCAAAATCTACAGCTATTCTCATGTTATATATTTTGTATTGAGTTAATCATCGTTTTCGCCCAAATCACGGCTGATGCGTTTTTCTGTTGGTTTGCAAAATACTAATCCAATAGCCTCAATGCCAGCAAGCCAAAAGAGTGACATATTCTTTTTTGCACCTTCGACAATAGAGGTATTCGTTAGGTAAAAGAGTATCACACAAGCCAAAAGTCCGACCCCTATTACCAACATACGGATAAGCGCATAGCGAGTGTAAATGGATGTACGGCGCTCTTCGTCTTCGATGTTTCTAAGTGATTTGACGCTATGACGGAAAATCGTCAGTGAGGTTGGCAGTGTAATGATAACGTACCAGATCATCACATTATAGACAACGAAGGAGGTGTTGGGGGACATTGTGAATCCGCTATGCATAATCTTGTAGCCAGCAAGTGCTGCGAGAAGGGTAAGTATCAGCATTACATAGTATGTAGTGCCGAGTGTCAACTTTGGGTTATTCATAAGTTATCAGTTGTGGGCAAGTTGTATAAATTCTCCATTTAGGGATAATAATAAGAGTCAAAAAACTTCAAAATTGTCTCACCTTAATAGAACTTACTTGTAGTTAATGCGATTTTCGATAGCACGACCCAGTGTTACTTCATCGGCATATTCAAGGTCATCGCCAACGGATACTCCTTGAGCGAGGGTAGTTATGCGAATATTGTAATCACGCAGTTTTCTGAAAATGTAAAATGCCGTGGTTTCGCCTTCGATATTTGGACTGAGGGCAAGAATAATTTCGTTTATACCGCCTTTTACCACACGTTGAACGAGAGAATCGATTTGGAGATTTGTTGGCGAAATTCCGTTCATCGGGGAAATCAGTCCACCAAGGACATGATAGACTCCGTGGAAATGTGAGGTATTTTCAATGAGAAGTACCTCTTTGATAGATTCGACAACGCATATTGTAGAGTGGTCTCGACGAGAGTCCGAACATATTTCACAGAGGGGTGTGTCAGAGATATTGTGGCAGCATTCGCAATACTGAACCTTCTCATTAAGCATTGTGAGAGCTTGCAGGAACTGTTCTGTCTGCGTTTTTCCCTGTCTTAAGAGGTGCAATGTCATACGAAATGCGGACTTACGACCAATGCCAGGCAGTGATGTAAAAGCAGTTACGGCATCTTCGAGTAACTGTGATGGAAAATCTTTCATTGTGCAAAAGTACGAATAATTTATGACATAGCGAAAGAAATGTCAAAAAAGTTGCGAAAAATTTGCACAAGTGGCGAAATATGATTAAATTTGCACCTCAAAACAAATCACTTTATAACGATGAAAAACTTTATCGAAGAACTTCGTTGGAGAGGCATGCTTCAAGATATGATGCCTGGTACAGAAGAACAGTTAATGAAAGAGATAACAACGGCTTATGTAGGAATTGATCCTACTGCAGATTCGTTGCACATAGGTCATTTATGTGGTATTATGATGCTACGCCATTTTCAAATGTGTGGACACAAACCATTGGCTTTGATAGGCGGTGCAACGGGTATGATAGGCGACCCTTCGGGAAAATCTGCAGAAAGAAACCTATTGGACGAACAGACGCTTCGTCATAATCAGGAGTGTATTAAGGCTCAGTTGTCGCATTTTTTGGACTTTAATTCTGATGCAGAGAATAGGGCAGAGTTGGTCAACAATTACGATTGGATGAAGGATTTCTCTTTTCTTGATTTTGCCCGTAAAATTGGGAAGCTAATCACTGTCAATTATATGATGGCTAAGGATTCTGTCAAGAAACGTCTTAATGGAGAAAATCGTGAGGGTATGTCTTTTACCGAGTTTACATACCAATTGATTCAAGGTTATGATTTTGCTTACCTGAACGAACATAAAAATTGCAAGTTGCAGATGGGTGGTTCGGATCAATGGGGTAACATAACCACGGGTACTGAATTAATTAGACGTATGGGTGGTAGCGAGGCATTTGCATTGACTTGTCCTCTGATAACCAAGGCTGACGGTGGCAAATTCGGCAAGACGGAAAGTGGTAACATCTGGCTTGACAAGAGATACACTTCTCCATATAAATTCTACCAGTTCTGGTTGAATGTGTCGGATGCTGACGCTGAGAGATATATAAAGATTTTCACAAATATCGAGCGTGAAGAGTGTGAGAAACTGGTGGCAGAGCATAAAGAGGCGCCGCATTTGAGGCTGTTGCAGAAGAGACTGGCGCATGATGTGACGATAATGGTACACTCTGAAGAGGACTACAATGCTGCTGTGGAGGCTTCCAGTATATTGTTCGGTAATGCAACAGCAGAAGCATTGCGTAAGTTGGACGAGGCTACGCTTCTGGATATTTTCGAGGGTGTTCCACAATTTGAGATTAGACGTGAAGAATTCGGAAAAGGGCAGCAGCCGTTGACGCTTCTGGCAGAAATGACGCAGGTGTTCCCATCGAAAGGCGAGGCAAGAAAGATGATTCAGGCAGGTGGCGTGAGCGTAAACAAGGAGAAACTAGCGGCTCCTGACCAGACGATTGGCGATGAAGCACTGCTTGAAGGTAAATATATTATCGTGCAGAAAGGAAAGAAAAATTACTTCTTGATTACGGTGAAGTGACTTCTGATATACGTCTTGGACGCACGATGCTTTATAAAAATGAGTGCCGCAAATGGTTGTTGCGGCACTCATTTTGTATATTCAAGAAAGTAGATGTTCGTATTGTGAGAGGAGATTAGGGTCGGCGGAGAGGTCGGCGATTATAGAGCGGTAGAGAATCTGCGGGCGTTTACCCTCGGGGAGAGAGTTGTAATGGGCGAGGAATGGGGCGCAGAGTTGAGAATCCTTGTTGATGAGAGAGGCGATTTTGATGATTTTGGAGAAACCTTCCCTTGCATTTTTCTGGTTTTGCGTCATTTTAGGACGTTTCTTCTTCGTGACGTGGTAGGCTTCCTATCTGCCAAAACGGTAACGGTAAGATATGTTTTCGGAAGAATTGACTTGTCCGCTGATGCCGTTAAGCAGTGATGTGGGTTTTACTTTTGCCATAGTGTGACAGTATTAATGGGTTATCTAATAGGTGTATATTATGTTAATCTATCGTTAATGTATCGTTAATGTATCGTTAATCTATCGTTGGAGGTGTTTATTGGGTGCAAAGGTACGAAAAGTTTTTGAGGTGACAAAGGAATGACGTGAAAAAATTTTGGCTCAATAACTTTTCGTATGGATTGAGACAATTACAGAGCCAAATTGTTTTGAAGGTGATTATTATCTGTAAGGGCTACGTTAGGTGTATGTTAGAGGGTTTGTCGGAAATGTATTGTTGTGTATATTACAATTAAAAACGTGGGGGTGCTTTATAAAGAGTGGGGGAGTGTTTTTTTTTTTTTTTTTTTTTTTTTAAGGGAACAGGGACGTTGCATATGGGTAATAAATTTTACCCAAAAAACGACCGAAAAATATGGTAGGTTGGAAAAAAAGGGGGCCGGTGGGGGGTTGTTTTTTGTGCGGGTTGTA
>JAGHVI010000098.1 GCA_018064385.1 Candidatus Minthenecus merdequi | reverse complement strand
CGGCCGGCCTTGACGGGCACGAGATAGTTCCGCTTTCCCCACTGCCAGAGTGTGGTGTCACAAATGCCGAGCATTTCCATCACCTTGTCCTTCGGAATGAGAACGTCTTTGTCTTTCTGCTGCTCGATGCGCTCACGCTCGTTCTCTGCTGCGCGCTGCATGATGTCCTCCGAGAATTTGAGAAGATCCTCTCCCCGGACTTGAATGATCAGATTGGGCTGACCTGATTCAAGGATTTCAAATAAGTCTGTCATAAAAACATACTTTAAATGTTGATAACAGACCTTCTAAAAACAAGAAGGCCATCATCCACCTTGGATGACGGTCCTACTTTCTATCAAATAAAGTGGCCAAAATTCAGCCAATCCTGCCAGTGGCAACTTTGGCAAAATTGGCAATCACGGATTCAATCTGTTTTTAATCTGTTCGAGAATAACATCCTCGATTCTGGCATTCTCCCTGACATCGTAATCCCGCGTCGTCTGCTTCCTTTTGGTATATGCATATCTGAACGTGCGTTCTTCGATTACAATGTCATCCGTAAAGCTATTGCGAAGACAGCCGAAGAATTCGGTGTACTTGCACTGCGTCATGGAATTCTCTTGGAGCACCATAAACAGATGGAAAAGGTCGTCTGCACTTTTTCTTACCTTGACGTATTTTGATACATAATCTTCCAGATTGTCAGGAGCATTCTGAGTGATGCAATCTCTGAAATAGACTTTCGGTTTGGCTTGGGCTCTTTTTACTTCAACCGGTTGTTCCGCTTCTGCCTTCTTGTCAGTATCGCTTGCGCGCTCCTTCCAGATTTCAATCATTTCATTGAATCCTGCGTATGTCAGGGTGTCTTTAGAGAAGTACCGGCGTATAAGATCCTCATCCTCGAGAAGATCTTCCAGTATGACCAGCGTATTTCGGAATCTTGTATGGCTGAATTTGTTGGATGAGCCCTTGAATGTGTCAGGCCCATACAGTTCGTGCATATCCTTTTTATAGAGGGAATAGGGCTGGAGTCCTTCCTTCACCTTGATAAATTGATGCTGCGCAATGGTGAACATCCGGTAATCTGCGTGATTGCCTGCATTCCACAAATCTTTCCAACTGTAATGATATTGCCTTTTGAGCACAAGGAGCACAATGAATATCGCGCCCAACACCAGGACAAGAAAGGAAATTGTTATGACTATTTCGCTCATTTTTCGTACCTTTATGCAAAGGTAATCATTTTGCACAACCGACCGGTAAAATTTGCACAACCGGAAGGGCAAAAAAACGGGTTCGTTTTGCAATTTCAGAAAATTTGGTTGTGCAAGCGTTGTGCAAGTGGCAAAAAGAAAGAGTTAACTCATTATAATCTAATAAGTTAACTCTCTAAAAGGTGCGGGTGAAGGGACTCGAACCCATACGCCGGAGGCACCAGATCCTAAGTCTGGCTTGTCTACCAATTTCAACACACCCGCAGTTTGCGGTTGTCAGCCCGGTGGAATGCCGGCCGGAGATGACAAAGCGGTGCAAATATAGTGATTTATTTCGAATCTGCTTATATTTGTACCATGACCAAGGCGGAACTGAGGCGCTTTATGCGCGAGGAGGCAAGT
>JAGHVI010000182.1 GCA_018064385.1 Candidatus Minthenecus merdequi | reverse complement strand
CTTATCCCATACCTACGGCATAGGTGGGGTGTTCATCGTATCCCAATCATAGGAATGGCTGGCTGCCATTCTGTCCGAAAACTCTACTCATTATCTACGCCTCGAAAAGGGCAATCAGCAAATAGCCCAAGGCAACGCCTTGGGTATCAACAATCAACAAACACACCTTGAAAGGGGAAAAAGCACTATAACACTCCAAATTGCAACCTGTACCGACTTTTCGGACAGCCCCCCTAATTAATAGAACCACATTTAACGGTTTGTATAAATATGTCGTTCATAGTTGGGAGTTGTTCGTTGAGGCTTATGATTGTGGCGTTTTGATTTAGTAGCGTTTGCAGAGTGTCATTTATATTCTGTGAAGGCACAATATCTGTGTATGTTTTTCCGTTTATTGAGTAGTTCAAAGTGTGTTTACCCGAGGAATGACTTTGACGTATGTCCGAAACATTGCCCGAAAGAACAATTTGTGACTTGTTGATAAGTGCAATATCATCGCAAAGACGCTCTACTGAATCCATATTGTGCGTAGAAAAAATGATAGTCGCTCCTTTGTCGCGGAGATTTAGAATCTCTTCCTTGAGAAGTTCCGCATTGACTGGGTCAAAACCTGAAAATGGCTCATCAAAGATAAGTAGTTCTGGCTCGTGCAGTATGGTCGTGATGAACTGTATTTTCTGCGCCATACCTTTCGATAGCTCTTCTACCTTCTTGTTCCACCAAGGCATTATGTCGAACTTCTCAAACCATCTATGCAGCCTTCGGTTCGCTTCTGACTGCGAAAGACCCTTGAGACGAGCAAGGTATAAAGCCTGTTCTCCGACTTTCATCTTACGGTAAAGACCTCGTTCCTCCGGCAGATAACCAATTTTACTGGTGTCATCAAGCGTAAGAGGATGCCCGTGGAGCGTGACACTACCCGAATCCGGAGCTGTAATGGAATTGATAATGCGGATGAGCGTCGTTTTGCCTGCTCCGTTGGGACCAAGAAGTCCGAAAATAGTGTTTCGTTTGACCGTCAATGAAACATTGTCAAGTGCCTTGTGAGTGGCGAAACTTTTGGTAACTTTGTTAACTTCGAGCATATATAAATTTTGTTTTACTATCCTAAAGTGCTGTTTTGTAGCGACTTTGAATAATTTACAATGATTAAGAAAAATCTCTTGCTAAAGTGTGGCAAAATTAGCGAAAATTTTTGTAACTTTGCCCCCCTTAATGGAATAATTTTTTTGCAGCCTATGAAAAGTTTGAAAAATCTGTTTTTTGTGCTAGCAGTTTTGACGTTTGCCGTTGGCTCTGTGAAGGGGCAAATGGTTAGATATCCTTTCCAATCTCTTATTAAAAAAGGTGAGTATCAGGAGGCTAAGACCAATATTGAAAAGGAGTTGAAGAAGAAGAAGACAGCGGTGGGTCTGAATTATGCAGCTTTCAAATTGTTCGCAGATAAGGGCTTTGAGGAGTTCAACAGAAGGAAGGCTTATGGGTTCTTGGAACAGGCTTGGAGGAGTTTTGAGACGGCTGAGTCGGCTGAGAAGGAGTGGGCAATGAAGAACGGTTTGAGCAATGAGGTGTTTGAGGTGAATGTTAGATTTGTGTGCAAGGAGATTCTGGAAGAGCTGATGAATGAGAACCCAGAGAATACCGAAGCTGCTATGGATACGTTCCTAACGGTTTGCAAACGTGCCCCAGAGGATCTGAGACGCGAAGCTGAGAAAAGAAGAGATGAGGCGAGGAGGTCGAGAGTTGAAGGTCAAGGAACAGAAGATAAAGGTCAAGGATTGAAGAAACTGTGCGAGTTGCTGGTGAGCAAGCCTAAGGGAGATTGGGTAAACGAAGAAAGGGAGAAAGTATGGAAGGCAGCATGTAGCGGCGAGGATTTGGATGTGACCGAGTGCGCTGTTTCGCTGTTCGACGGGGAGAAAAGAGAGAAACTGTTGGGTGTGTTGCACGGTAGGTACGTCGAAAGAAGCGTGAAGGACGCTGATGTGCTGTATGAAAAGTTTAAGGACGTGAAGTCACCCACATTAAATATGCATAGAGAACGTGATGAGGAGATGAAAAGAGCTCTGAATAATGGAAATTTAGGGCTGAAGGAGAAGATTAGAGTCTTGGCTCCTTATAACCAAGGCGTGGTGTTGATGGCTCAACTGGCTGACAGTTTGAGAAGCAAGGAGGGGTGGAGCGATGAGAGAGTGTTCAAAGAACTGGATGAATTTAAAACTTCGTATGGCGGAAATAGGTGGTTTAGAAATTTGTTGATGTGTTTGGGAAACAAAGGTCAAGGTACAAAGGATAATGGACAAGGAACGAAGGACGAGTTCGCTGGGGTGAATACGAAGGAAGGACGCGAGTATTCACCTACGGTGGGAGCAAATGATAGTGTGCTGTTTTTTGTCGGTAGAGGACGAAGAGATAGTCTGGGCGGTGAGGATATTTATATGGCAAGAAGATTGAAGTCTGGCGAGTGGGGCGAGGTGAAACGGCTGAATTCACTGAATACAGCGAAGGGGAATGAGGCAGTTGAGGCGGTGACCGTAGATGGTGAGGAGATGATTTTATTCAAGAACGGTAGGCTGTTCTCTGCAAGAAGGTACGGTCAATCGTGGGGTAAGACTGTGGCTATGGAAGGTCTGAATGTTTCGGACTGGCAAGCTGATGCCGTGGTGACCAGCGATGGTAATGCTGTGCTGTTCGCTGCAAGAACTAGAACAGGCAGGGAGGTGAAGGAGTCAATGAACATTTACGTTGCAGTGAGAGATTCATCTGGAAAATGGAGCTCCCCAATCGAGTTGGGTGGCACCATAAATACAGCTTTGGACGATAGAGCACCGTTTCTGCACCCCGATATGAAGACTCTGTATTTCAGTAGTAAGGGGCACGGCGGCTTAGGTGGCTACGACGTCTGGATGAGCCGAAGGAAGAGCGATAAGAGTTGGACTGAGTGGACAGAACCCGTGAATGTGGGTAGATGCGTTAATACGGCTGGCGATGAGTGCTGGTATAAGATTTCGACCGACGGAAGAAGAGCGTATTATGCTAAGACAACAAAGGAGGGACACGAGGACCTTTTCAGCGCAGAACTGCCAGCAAGTGTGCGCCCAGAACCTGTGGCTGTGGTGAGAGGAAGAATAAGAAACGGTGAGGGTGGACGTTTGTCCTGCAAAATCAAGTGGGAGGACCTTGAGACTGGTGAGGTGATGGGCAGCGTGAATTCGAGTTCGGTAGATGGTGGGTATTTCGCTGTATTGCCTTTGGGCAGAAGATATGGTTATTTTGTGGAGAAGGAGGGGTATTATCCTATAGCTAACTGGGTGGATCTGAAGAATGAGAAGAACGGAATCACCGTGGAGAGGGATATGGAGATGGTGTCGATAGAAGAGATGCTTGACAAGAAGGCTGCTGTGCCGCTGAATAACCTGTTTTTCGAGTCGGGTAAGTCGGAATTGCTGCCAGAATCGAGATTTGAGTTGGATCGCGTGGTGATGTTGATAAACAGCGTGAAGGTGAAGATTGAAATTTCGGGTTATACGGATAACCAGGGCGATGCGGAAAGTAATCAGAGATTGAGCGAGGATAGATGCCGCGCCGTGAGAGATTATCTGATTGACAGAGGTTGCGATTATTATAGATTTACGATTATTGGGTATGGTCAGGAGAGACCAAGAGCAACAAATGATACCCCAGAGGGTAGGCAGCTGAACAGACGCGTCGAACTGAGATTGGTAAAATAACGATGACGATGACGAAAACGAAAATGATGGTTCCCTGCGACAAACTCTGGGTAAACTTAGTTCACCACAAGTTAGAGTTGTCGTTGAAAAAGTTATCGTTATTGTTGAAAAAGTTATCGTTATCGTTGAAAAAGTTATCGTTATCGTTGAAAAAGTTATCGTTATCGTTTTCGTTATCGTTATTAATGTGCCTGTTGGCAGGCAACGTGTGGGCTAAGGAGAAAAATAATGTGTATTTCTGCGAGTTTGGACTGTCTGGCGGTGGTGGGTTTGTGTTGGGCGATGTGAACGGTATGCTGTTTAAGAGAATGGAACCTGTGGGTGGTGCGTTTGTCAAGTATAAGTTTAACGGACATTGGGAAATCAAACTGACAGGTGAAGGAGGTGTGTTGGGAGTTGGGGATTTGGGAAATTTGGGAGGAAGAGAGAGTGTGATGTTCGGCGGTGGAAACGTGGTCGGAGAGTTTAATTTCTTCAACTACGGCGTGCAGAGGTGGAAGGAGTACAGAACATGGGTGACACCTGCGTTGCTGTTGGGCTTGGGATTTGTGGTGTTTAATGGTACAGCCGCTGTAACTATGCCTATGGGAATAGGAGTGAAGTTTAAGTTGTCGGACAGGGTGAATATGGGTTTGTATTGGATGTGCAGTAAAACATTCACTGATAAGTTGGATTATGTGGATGACCCAATAGGACTAAATGCTGGCTTCTGGAATAATAGAGATTGGTATTCGACTGTACAAATGTATATCTCAATCAATTTTCTGCAGGTTTGCGCACCATGCAGAAATGGAGTTAAAGTTTTGAAGAAGTATTGATAAAATAAGAAATATGGCTATAGATAAAAAAAGAATCCCTGAGCATGTGGCTATCATTATGGACGGTAACGGTCGTTGGGCTAAGTTGCACGGGCGAGAAAGACTGTTCGGTCACGCAAATGGTGAAAAGTCGGTGAGAACAGTTATGGAAACAGCCGTGGAAATAGGTGTTAAGTGGTTGACTTTGTACACGTTTTCGACCGAGAACTGGAATAGGCCTAAGGAGGAGGTGGATGGACTGATGAACCTGCTCATCGAAAACCTGGTGAAAGAGTTGCCAACACTGAAGAAGAACGATGTCAGACTGACAGCTATCGGGGAGAGAAGCAGGCTGCCGGAGAAGGCAAGGGAGCTGTTGGCTAACTGCGAGAGGGAGACCGCCAATATGAAGAGAACAACTATGGTGCTGGCTCTGAATTATTCATCGCGTTGGGAGATTGCTGAGATGGTGCGCCGTGTAGCAAGAAGAGTGGAGAGGGGCGAGTTGAAATCCGAGGAGATAAGCGAGGAGACAGTGGCTTCGTTGCTGGAAACTGCTGGAATGCCAGACCCAGACCTGCTGATAAGAACTTCGGGCGAAAAGAGGTTGTCAAATTTTATGCTGTGGCAATTGTCGTACACAGAGATGATTTTTACGGATACGCTGTGGCCTGACTTCGGAAGAGATGAGTTCTTGAAGTGTATTGAGGAGTATCAGGGCAGGGAAAGGAGGTTCGGAAATGTTAAATGATTTGAAAATATTATGTTTGGCTATTGTGCTTACGGTGCTGGGAACTGTGAGCAAGGTTGTTGCGCTTGAGGATGAGGAGAGATTTGAAGTAAATTATTCTGAGAACAAGGAGTATGTCTTGGGCGGAATTAACATAATAGGTGCGGAGAATTATGAGGATTATGTGCTGATAGGGTTTTCGGGGTTGACCGTGGGCGAGAAAATCAAACTGCCAGGCAAGGCACTGACGGACGTGGTGAAGAAGTTCTGGAAACAAGGATATTTTTCAGACGTGAAAGTGTATGTGAATACAATAAGAAACGATAGTTTGTGGATTGACATAAAACTGGACGCACTGCCAAGGGTTTCGGCTGTGAATTTTTACGGCTTGAAAAAGGGTCAGATCGAGGATTTAGAACCTTCGTTGGAAATCCAAAAAAACAGACAATTGAACGCTGACGCAATAGACCGTTCTAAAATCGCCATTCATAAATATATGGCAGACAAGGGTTACGCAAACGCTAAGGTGGTGATTTACCAAAAAGTTAACCCAGATAAAGAAGATGATGTGATGATTGACATCAGTGTGGATAAAGGGGCGAAAGTAAAGGTGAATGATATTGTTGTGGCTGGAAATAGTGCCCTCAGTATAGCCAAAATTGACAAAACAATGAAGAAAACGAACAGGAAAGGAAAAATCCAAAACCTGTTCAGAACAAGGAAATTTGTGCCGAAAGAGTATGAAAACGACAAAAAATTGCTATTGGAAAAGTATAACGAATTGGGATATAGAGATGCGAAAATTCTGAGTGATACGGTGGTGAAGAGAGACGATGGCAGCGTGGATGTGTTTATGGATATTTACGAGGGTAAGAAATATTATTTCGGCGATGTGGTGTGGGTTGGTAATACGATTTATAACTCAGAGTTTTTGAACGAACTCCTAAACGTGAAGAGGGGTAGCGTATATAACCGTAAGGCGATGAATAAGAGGTTGTTTGAGGACGAGGACGCTGTGAGCGCTCTATATAAAGACAATGGATACCTGTTTATGCAATTGGATCCGGTAGAGACTGGAGTTGAGGGAGATTCGATAAATTTTGAAATGAGAATTTATGAGGGTAGGCAGGCGACAATAAATAAAATAACCATTAATGGTAATGATAGATTGTATGAACATGTGATAAGACGAGAAATGAGGGTAAAGCCAGGGGCTTTGTACAGTCAGAGCGACCTTGTGAGGACGATGAGAGAGTTGGCTCAATTGGGGCAATTCGACGAGGAGAAGATTTACAGTGGCGTGGACTTGAAACCCGACATTGAAACTGGCACAGTGGATATCGAATTCAATCTGGAGAGCAAGCAGAGCGACCAAGTGGAGTTTTCGGCTGGCGTAGGTCAGTCGGGTTTGGTGTTGTCGGTAGGTCTGAAATTTACGAATTTCGCTATCCAAAATATCTTTAAGCCGAAAACCTATAGGATTGTGCCTCAGGGCGAGGGGCAGACGCTGAGCCTGAAAGTGCAGCTGAATGGTATCTATTACCAGAATTATAGCATTTCGCTCTATATTCCGTGGATTGGAGGAAAGAGACCTAATTCGTTGACGATGAGTCTGTATTATGCAGTGCAGACTGGTTTGAGCAATCGTGCGTACACAAATTACTCTAATATGAGTAACTATTACCAATATTATTACGGATATTATGACCAGACATATAGTTACGGAAGTAATAGTTGGGGTACGGAATATGACAAAAATGTTTATATGAGAACTTTGGGCGTTTCGGTAGGGTTCGGTACGAGGCTGAAATGGCCGGATGATTATTTCCAATTCTTTGTTGAGGTGTCGTACCAAAGACACCATCTGAATAACTGGTTTAAGTATTATTACGGCTTTGAGTCGGGAACAACAAACGATTTGGCTTTAGGACTGACGTTGTCGCGAAATTCGATAAGCAACCCAATATATACCCGAAGAGGGTCTAATTTGTCGTTGTCAGTGCAGGCAACGTTGCCGTATTCATTATTCCCATCAAATAGGAATAAGGATTATGCAAATATGGATTTGGCTGAGAAAAACAACTGGGTGGAGTATCATAAATGGAAATTCAAGGCTCAGTTCTTTACACCATTGTCCAACAATGAGAAATTGGTGCTGATGACAAAGATTGAATACGGATTCCTGGGGTATTACAACCCAGACAAGAGGTCATCGTTCGGAAAATTCTTGGTGGGCGGTGACGGTACTTCGGGATATACAACACCAGGGTCGGAGTTGGTCTCGCTAAGAGGATATGATTCGGGTACGCTGACACCTTACTCTGGCGAGGGCTATTATGGATATAATGGTAATCTTTACACGAAGTTCAGCGTGGAACTTAGGTATCCTTTGATGTTGAAACCAACATCAACAATATGGGTGTTGGGTTTCTTGGACGCTGGTAATAGTTGGTCGGAATTCAAAGATTTCAATCCTTTCGAACTGAAGAGGTCAGCAGGTGCTGGCGTGAGGGTATTCCTGCCAATGTTCGGATTGTTGGGTGTTGACTGGGGTTGGGGATTCGATAAGGATCAGACGGGTACCCTCGGAGGAAGTCATTTCCACTTCATACTGGGTCAGGAATTTTAATGGTGTGATAATGTAATAAATTAAAAGTGATATGAAGAAGATTATAATTTGTTTTTTCGTTGTTGCGCTATGCGGAATGGCACAAGGACAGAAGTATGCCTTGGTAGATATGGAATATGTGTTGAAGCATATACCCGCATACGAGACTGCCAATGACCAGTTAACTCAAATCTCGAAAAAGTGGCAGAGGGAGGTTGAGGCAATCGAGGCTGAGGCGAGAACGATGGAGAGAAATTACCAGACTGAGATGGTGTTTCTGTCGGAAGAGATGAAGAGACAGAGGGCAGCTGCAATAGTTGCGAAAGAGAAAGAGGCAACGGACCTGAAGAAACATTATTTCGGAGCAGGTGGCGAGTTGGACAAAAAGAGAGAGGCTCTGATAAAGCCCATTCAAGATGAAATTTACAATGCTCTCAAAGAGTTGTGCGAACAGCATAAGTGCCAGATGATAATGGATAAGTCGTCTGCACCTCACATAGTTTACATGGCACCGAAATTGGACGTCAGCGATGAATTGCTGATGAAACTTGGATATTCGAAATAAAAATAAATTAAAAACATATTGATATGAAGAAAATGATTTTTATGACCGTACTGGTCTTATTGCCATTCTTGGTAAGTGCCGAGGAGGCAAAATTTGGTTACATCAGCAGTTATGACGTGATGATGGCTATGCCGGAAATCTCAAAAGTTGAGGAACATATGGCTGATTACAACAAAAAAAATCAGGAGTATTTGCAGACTTTGTACACTGAAATTCAGGCTAAAGCCACTAAGTATGAAGAGGAAAAAGCAACACTTAGCGAGGCAATGCGAAAAGTGAGAGAAGAGGAGGTTCAGACGATGTATGAACGTTTTCAAAATGCACAAGCAAGCTTTCAGGAAGATGCTCAAAAAGAGCAGGCAACAAAATTGGAACCTATTCGCCAGAAATTGCAAGATGCAATAAACGTGGTTGGAAAGAGAATGGGACTTATGTTTGTGTTTGACACTTCGGTAGGTACACCTGTGCTGTATAAGAGCGAAAAGGCAATTGATATAACTTCCGCAGTAAAGAAAGAATTGGGAATGCTGTAGGGTGGTTCTATTAATTATGTTTGTATGTTATATCAAAGGATGGTTAATAATTGGACGCTTTTGAATTTATTTTTGCATCTTGCTGCTTGTCAGTCGGTCACATAGCCCGCTATGCTCCCTTCTTTCGCACAGCAATCTGCTAAAAATAAACTTCAAAATCGTCTCA
>JAGHVI010000008.1 GCA_018064385.1 Candidatus Minthenecus merdequi | reverse complement strand
CTTTTGCTAAAGCGACTTCCTTCGCACCTCAGCAATACAAGCAAAGCTTGATTGCTTTCGGTTTGTCGTCAGTTCAGTCGGTCACAATGCCCGCATTGCTTCCTTCTTTCGCACAGCAATCTGCTCAAAATAAACTTCAAAATCGTCTCAACCTAATTAATAAAACCACCCTATAAATGTTTGATAATCATATTCACTGTCCGTATGGAGTAGGTAGTGCAAAGGTAAGGAGTTTTTTTGATATATGCAAGAGTTTTTGGAGTTTCTTTTTGATAAATTACGCTGCAACGCAGCACAACAAACATATTATGATTATTGTGCTGCGTTGCAGCGTAATTGAGGTTGGAATTGTTTGCATACCTAGGGCGACGTGCTTCGCACTTTGCCCTAGGCTAATATGTCAAAGGCTATTGGGTAAACCCAAACTCGGCTGCATTCGGCATAATCCAAATAGAAATTGGCTTCTGCTCTCGTTTGCACGGGTTTTCAGCCCATCACCGTATATCGCAATATTTATATTCCTCTTTCGGACTGAAAGGTAGGGAGTTCAAAATTGCACATCGAAATGCGACCAAATATATTGCCAAGAAAGGCAGTACCTTGAACGAAAACAATGCATCCATTCAAGGTAGTGGCTTCTGTCCAAAACAAGACACGCAAAACTTGAGTGAATTTATAGAACCCACCTATAGAACTCACCATTACAGTTATTGCAACATGAACTCGTAATGCTTGTCGTATTTCTCGCGGATTGTTACCCAAAGGGTCTTGTTAGCAATATCGTATGTGCTGTTATGGGATGTAAACCACAAGCCGTCCTCCTCATTGTACTCGCCTGTTGCGGCATATTTCTCGTATGCTGCAACTTCTTTCGCTGGTTCTTCCTCTGCCAACACCTTGTCTTTCGTCCAATAACTCATAGGATACTCGTCGAATGAAGGTATTTTGGCAACGTCATAATATTCCGAGCACCAGAAAGGATTGACATTCACATCGTATGTCTGAGTGTAGCGAACCTTTTTCAGCAGATCCCACATACCCAGCATTGAATTGGCGAGATTAAAGTTGTCGGAGAGAATCATGTATCTTTCAATACCGCAGGCGTGGGCAGGGAAGTTTGTCGTTTTGTAATCACTCAAGAATTTTTCTTCATCAAACAAGTGATTGTAGAAGTTTGTCATAATCATCTGGTTTTGCGTCACATATTTGACTTCATTGCCTTTCTCGCCGGTAAATTCCACAATCACTGTCTCGTTCGGGTCTGCAATCATAATGTGGCCGTCCCAAGTCGTGGGAATGGGTCTGATATCGTGACTCTCTATAAACGTCTTGGCCTCTGCAACACTTCCGCAGTTGTCGAGAAGTGCGCGTACAAGTTGCATCACCATAATCTGCGGAGCGCCCTCATTTGTATGGGTATGAGGAAAATCCTTGATGTCAGCTGCATTTACAACATTGATGTTGCAAACCAAACCAGCATCATTGATGCCATCCATGGTCATCCATGGAATGTAATTGAGCAGTTCTTCGCTGAGTCCCGCCTTCACCATATCATTGGTGATGTTCAGGAAGCAGGTGTTTGCCACACCGATTGAAGCGTGAGGACGTGTAGCGGTAGCTTTTGTTCTTATTACGAATTCACAGATTTCGTTGATGTTGAAATCCAGATTGCGACCGTAGAAGTTGCCGTTTCTGACAGCACTGCAGCCGAATATCGGAATAGGACCATCATCAAACAGGAGTTCGGAAGGAGCTTCTGGGCTATAGTTGCCTGCTTCGTACTCATACAGATAATCTGTAATCTTTGTTACTGTTGTTGGAGGTGGTGTAGGGGTATCTTTATCGTTGTCTTTGCAACCAGAAAGCATACCGATAAGTATCATCACTACTGCGAT
>JAGHVI010000005.1 GCA_018064385.1 Candidatus Minthenecus merdequi | reverse complement strand
CTGGACGCTTTTGAATTTATTTTTTGATAAATTACGCTGCACCTCAGCAAATGAGCAAGCTCTTTGCTTTCGGTTTGCAGTAATTTTGCATCTTGCTGCTTTGCTTTGCAGACCTGTCTTAACCTCGGCATAGTCCAAGCAAGCTTGGTCTCTGCTCTCGGTCTTGACAGGTTGTCAGTCGGCCACATAGCCCGCATTTACCTCCGTCGCAATCAGAGATTGCTCCCCCCGCTGCAGCCGTTTTGCTAAAAAGCAAAACTATAAATGCCTTGCTACGCCCTTCTTTCGCACAGCAATCTGCTAAAAATAAACTTCTAAACCGTCTCAACCTAATTTATAGAACTACCCTTAAGCAAAATCGTACCAACTTATTATTTCTTCATCACTAGAAAGCATTTACTCTTGAACAAATATTTTCCAAAAAAATTTGGTCGTATGAATTTTTTATTGTTACTTTGCAAAGCAAATATATTCAAAATCTTCATCATACAACTTATTGAATATAAGACAAAACTCTCGAACTGAATTTATATAACTAACCTAAAAAACTAACTATGAATATCCTTTTGACTGGCGGAGCTGGCTATATTGGCTCGCACACTGCAATAGAATTGTACAAGGCAGGTCACACCGCTGTCGTTGTTGACAATCTGAGCAACTCAAACCCCGAATCAATACACCGAGCTGGCAAAATCGTTGGCTGCGAAATTCCTTTTATCAAGGCTGACGTACGTAATCGTGATGCAATGAACAAGGTGTTCCAAGAAAATAATATCGACGCTGTTATCCATTTTGCTGGTCTAAAAGCCGTTGGCGAATCAGTGGCAAAACCACTGGAATACTACGAAAACAATATGAATGCAACTTTCGTTCTGCTTGACGCAATGCGCACTCGTGGTTGCAAGAACATAATATTCAGTTCGTCCGCCACAGTCTATGGTGACCCACAAATAATTCCTATCACCGAAGAATGCCCAAAGGGACATTGTACAAATCCTTATGGACAGACAAAATCTATGCTCGAAGAGGTGTTGATGGATGTGCAGAAGGCTGACCCAGAGTGGAATGTCATTTTACTCAGATATTTTAACCCTATAGGAGCCCACCCTTCTGGAACAATGGGCGAAAACCCTAACGGCATACCTAACAACCTTATGCCTTATATCACTCAGACAGCCGTGGGAATCCGTAAGGAGTTGGGAGTATTCGGCAACGATTACGACACTCCAGACGGCACAGGCATACGTGATTATATTCACGTTTGCGACCTCGCTGCTGGTCACGTGGCAGCCCTGAAAGCCATCGAACGCAAATGCGGCATAGGCATATACAATTTGGGCACTGGCCACGGCTATAGCGTTTTGGACGTTGTTAAGGCATTCATCAAGGTCAATGGTGTTGACGTACCATACAGCATAAAACCCCGCCGCCCTGGCGACATCGCAATTTGCTACTGTAACCCAACCAAAGCAATGGCTGAATTAGGTTGGGTGGCGCAATACGGCATCGAGGAAATGTGTCGCGACTCTTGGAATTGGCAAAAAAATAACCCTCACGGATATTAATATGAATTTCACACACTTACATGTACATACTCAATACTCCGTCCTCGATGGTATGTCAACCATTGATGGACTGATAAACCGTTGCAAAAAGTACGGAATGAACGCCCTTGCCATCACCGACCACGGAAATATGTTCGGCATTAAAGAGTTCATTGACAAGTGTGTGAAAAATAACAAGGAGTTAACTCCTAACGACCCTTCGTTCATAAAACCAATCATAGGTGTTGAGGCTTACTGTGCACGTCGCCGTCTGACCGACAAAAACAAAGATTACAAGTTTACGAACCCCGAAAACGGCCACGAACGTATAGTTGATTTTTCTGGTTACCATCTCATCCTTCTTGCCAAAAACTTAAAGGGCTACGAAAATCTATGCCACATGGTTTCCGTCTCTTGGGTTGATGGCTACTACTCGAAACCTCGTATTGACAAGTATATCCTCAAAGACCATTGCGAAGGTCTCATCGCTTGCTCCGCTTGCCTTGGCGGTGAGGTCGCTCAACTGATTGCCGCTAACCAAATTGACGAGGCTCGCAAAACAATTATGTGGTTTAAGGAGGTTTTCGGTGATGACTATTACCTTGAAATCCAACGTCACAAAACCGACAAACCTCGTGCCGACCGCACCACTTATCTCAGACAAAAGAAGGTTAACGAAGTTATACTCAAACTCGCCGAAGAAACTAATACTAAGGTTATTGCAACAAACGACGTCCATTTTCTAGACGAGGATAACGCTGATGCTCACGAACTTCTGATTTGCCTTAGCACTGGAAAGGATGTGGACGACCCTTCTCGAATGTGCTATACCAAACAGGAATGGTTCAAAAGCAAGGAGGAAATGGCTGAGATTTTCGCTGACATACCCCAGGTGCTCGAAAATACTCAAGAAATAGTTGACAAAATCGAGGCTTTTTCCCTGGAACGTGACCCAATCATGCCTAAGTTCGCCATACCTGAGGAGTTCGGAACTGAGGAGCAATACCGCCAACGCATTACAGAACAAGAACTCTTCGACGAGTTCACCCGTAACGAGAAAGGCGAAGTTGTTATGAGCGAAGAGGACGCCAAGAAAAAAATAAAAAAACTGGGCGGCTACGACAAACTTTACCGAATAAAACTGGAAGCTGACTACCTGAAAAAACTAACCTTCGAAGGTGCTAAATTCCGATACGGAGACCCTGTCCCAAAACACATTGTTGAAACTCTCTCTTTCGAGTTACATGTGATGAAAACAATGGGTTTCCCTGGCTATTTCCTCATTGTGCAGGATTTTATTATGGCAGCTCGCAATATGGGCGTATCGGTTGGTCCAGGACGTGGCTCTGCCGCTGGTTCTGCTGTTGCCTATTGCTTGCAAATCACCGATATTGACCCTTTGAAATACGACCTGCTGTTCGAACGATTCCTTAACCCTGACCGTATCTCCCTCCCTGATATTGATATTGATTTTGATGACGATGGCCGCGCAGAAGTTTTACGTTGGGTTACACAAAAGTATGGCGCAGAAAAAGTAGCGCACATCATCACCTTCGGAACAATGGCTACCAAATCCTCTATTAAGGATGTTGGTCGTATCCTCAAAGTCCCACTGATTGACGTCAATCGTGTCACTAAAATGATTCCTGTCAAATTCAGTGACGACAAAAAAGACCCAATTTCAGGAAAACTGCCTAAAGTCAATATCCCCAACTGTCTTGAGTTTATTCCGGAACTCAAAGAAGAAGACCGAATGAACGACGACATGCACAGCGTATTCCAATATGCAAGCATGTTAGAGGGCACAGTCCGCCAAACAGGTATCCATGCCTGCGGAGTTATCATCGGTGCTGATGACCTCAAAAAATTCGCACCGCTCAGCACTGCCAAGGATAAAGACACTAAGGAGGAATTGCTCGTTACTCAATATGTTGGCTCGCTCATCGAATCTGTGGGTCTTATCAAGATGGACTTCCTCGGTCTCAAAACACTCAGTATCATCAAGGAAACCCTCAAGAACATAAAAATATCACAAGGCATTGACATTGACATAGCTCATATCCCTATAGACGACCCTGAAACCTACAAATTATATCAAGATGGAAACACTATAGCTACTTTCCAGTTCGAGTCTCCTGGTATGCAGAAGTACCTTCGCGAACTGAAACCTACCGTCTTCGAGGATCTTATAGCTATGAATGCTCTCTATCGGCCAGGTCCTATGGATTATATTCCAGACTTTATCGACCGGAAATTAGGCAAAAAACCTATCAAGTATGACATCCCTTGCATGGAGAAGTATCTGAAGGATACCTACGGAATTACTGTATATCAAGAACAGGTGATGTTGCTGTCTCGTCAATTGGCTAATTTCACTCGTGGTGAAAGCGACACCCTCCGTAAGGCAATGGGTAAAAAACAGAAGGATAAGTTGGACCACCTAAAGCCTAAGTTTATCAAACAAGGACAGGAGAATGGCCACGACCCTAAGATTCTCGAAAAAATATGGACTGACTGGGAGAAATTCGCTTCGTACGCATTCAATAAATCACACGCAACCTGCTATTCTTGGGTCGCTTATCAAACAGCCTATCTTAAGGCTCACTACCCTGCCGAATTTATGGCCGGCAACCTCACACGCAGTTTAGGAAATGGCTCTGACATCGAGAAACTTATGGCTGAATGCAAGCACATGCGCATCAGTGTTCTCGGCCCTGACGTGAACGAATCCGAAGCAACTTTCGCTGTCAATCATAAGGGCGAAATCCGATTTGGCCTTGCCGCAATTAAAGGAGCAGGCTCTGCTTCTATTGACTACATAATAAAGGAAAGAAAAGAGAATGGTCCATTCACTTCTGTGTTTGATTTCTTCGAACGTATCCCTTCAAGTAAATGCAACATCAAAACCCTTGAAGTATTGATTTGGAGTGGCGCCTTGGATTGTTTCCGCGATACAATACGACGTGAACAGTTTTTTACCAGAAACAGCAAGGGAATCGTTGTAATTGACGACCTTAGATTGTATGGCGATAAGTTCCAGGCTGAGAAAATGGAGAACCAACAGTCGCTGTTTGACGGCTTGGACGATGCTCCTCAAATGGAAAAACCTTTAATAGATAGCAAACCTGTCATCACTGACCTCGAAATCCTTAACAAGGAAAAAGAACTTCTCGGAATTTATATTTCTGCTCATCCACTTGACCAATATCGCACCGAAATCCTTTATTGTTGCTCTAACGAGGTCAAGGACATTCAACGAATGCCTTCAATGGGCAAAGGTGTTTATACCGTCGGCGGTATCGTTATTGACTGCGAACAGAAAATGACCAAGAATAACAAACTTTATGGTATTCTGAAAATCGAAGACTATTCTGGCACTGCCGAAATCCGCGTCTTCGGACAACGTTATGTGGACTTCTCAAAATACTTTATCAAAGACCTCTTTGTGTATATCCAACTGACTGTTCAAATGCGCAATGCTGACTACAAATGGGCTCGCCCTACGGACGAAATGGAAGTTATAGTGACCGGTATGAAAACGTTCGAAGAAACCCGCGAATCTATGCACCTAATTAACGACGTCACTGTATCTGTGGATATAAACAATAATGACAATGTACTCCACGAAATTCATTCTCTGATTCAAAAATACAGGGGCGACACCGAGTTCCGCATAGAAATCATTGATTCTGAGTTTAATGCACGTCTGACAACACGCTCTCGTAACTATAAAGTGAATGCGCAGAATAACGATTTTGTCAAGACTCTCGAGAAGATGCAGTTGGATGGTCTCATTGAACAACTCTCAATAAATGGCAAGACGTTCAGAACAACCTCCGAAGTCGTTGAAGAAGAGTTCACAGACAATGAATTGCCTTCTGTTGACGATTAATTGTAAAAATTTCAAGAAAATGGACGCTAATATCATTTTTTTTAAGTATATTTGCAGCCCGATTTATAAGCATTAACAAACCAAACTTTTTATGACTCACTTAACAGACTCTACATTGAAAGAACTCTTGAATAACAACGAGTTCACAGTACTTGATTTTGCAGCACAATGGTGCGGTCCTTGCAAGTCTCTTGCTCCAGTTATAGAAAAACTTGAAGCAGAAATGACCGGAAAAGTGGCTTTCGGCAAGGTTGACATCGAAGAGTGCGTTGACGCAACAGACGAATATGGCATTCGCTCAGT
The DNA here is from genome assembly GCA_018064385.1 of Candidatus Minthenecus merdequi. Lineage (GTDB taxonomy): Bacteria > Bacteroidota > Bacteroidia > Bacteroidales > Paludibacteraceae > Aphodosoma > Aphodosoma merdequi. The sequence goes on along the minus strand of JAGHVI010000005.1, from coordinate 2,243 downwards.
GCCTACTCTTATGTTCTTCAAGAATGGTGAAATGAAAAAGAAAATCGTTGGCGCCGTTCCTGAAGCTAAATTACGTGCAGCCATTGACGAATTGATGGCGTGATGAAAAACATCCGCAATTTCTGCATCATAGCACACATCGACCACGGCAAGAGCACTCTCGCTGACCGACTTTTGGAACGAACTCAAACCATTGAGGCTCGTGACATTCAGGCTCAGGTTCTTGACGATATGGATCTTGAACGTGAGCGTGGCATTACCATCAAGAGCCACGCCATCCAGATGAAGTATCATCGAGACAATGAGGAATATACTCTCAACCTCATTGATACCCCAGGTCACGTCGATTTCTCCTACGAGGTTTCTCGCTCCATCGCTGCTTGCGAAGGAGCGCTCCTTATCGTTGACGCAACTCAAGGTATTCAGGCTCAGACCATATCCAACCTGTATATGGCTATCGAACACGACCTCGCCATCATCCCCGTGATGAACAAGATGGATATGGACAGCGCTATGCCTGACGAGGTGGAAGACCAGATAGTTGACCTCCTCGGATGTGACCGCAGCGAGGTTATACGGGCAAGCGGCAAAACTGGTATGGGCGTTGACGAGATTCTTGATGCCATCGTTGATAAAGTCCCTGCTCCTAAAGGCGACCCCGAAGCCCCATTGCAATGCCTTATCTTCGACTCTGTGTTCATCTCCTTCCGTGGCATAATCGCCTATTTCAAGATTATCAACGGAACAATCAAGCCAGGCGAACAGGTCAAGTTCGTCAACACAGGCAAAGAGTACGAGGCTAACGAAATCGGTGTACTCAAACTTGATATGATACCCCAAAAGCAACTTTCAGCAGGCAACGTGGGCTATATTATCTCAGGCATTAAGACCTCGAAGGAGGTCAAGGTCGGTGACACCATCACCCATGTGGCTCGTCCTTGCAACAAAGCTATATCAGGTTTCGAGGAGGTTAAGCCTATGGTCTTCGCAGGTGTCTATCCTATTGAAACTGAGGATTTCGAGAACCTTCGCACTTCGCTTGAGAAACTTCAACTGAACGACGCATCTCTCACTTTCGAGCCTGAGTCGTCAGCCGCTCTCGGTTTTGGTTTTCGTTGCGGTTTCCTCGGTATGCTGCATATGGAAATCGTGCAGGAACGCCTCGACCGTGAGTTCGATATGAATGTAATCACGACTGTTCCAAACGTTTCTTATAAGGTGTTCACTACCAAAGGCGATGAACTTGAAGTACATAATCCCTCGGGATTGCCTGACATCTCAGAAATTGAGCATATCGAAGAGCCTTACATCCGTGCCTCAATCATTACGCAGAGCACATACATAGGCCCAATTATGACTCTTTGTCTTGACAAACGTGGCGAATTGGTTAAACAGGAATACGTTTCCGGAAATCGAATGGAACTTATTTTCGATATGCCTCTTGGCGAGATTGTCTTTGATTTTTACGACAAACTGAAGAGTATATCAAAGGGTTATGCGTCGTTCGACTACCACATGAACGGCTATCGTCCTTCAAAACTTGTCAAACTGGATATTCTGCTGAATGGTGAAGGCGTCGATGCCCTTTCGTCTTTGATTCATTTCGATAACGCTTATGCCCTTGGTCGCCGTATGTGCGAGAAACTGAGCGAACTTATACCACGTCAGCAGTTTGACATTGCCATTCAGGCTGCAATCGGTGCTAAAATCATTGCCCGTGAGACCGTCAAACAGGTGCGTAAGGATGTTACGGCAAAATGTTACGGTGGCGATATCTCCCGTAAACGCAAGTTGTTGGAGAAACAGAAGCGTGGCAAGAAGCGTATGAAGCAGATTGGCAACGTCGAGGTGCCGCAGAAAGCTTTCCTCGCTGTCCTTAAACTCGATTAATAACAAACTTAACTATAAACAATTATGACTGAATTTATGGTCGAATGGTGGACAATGCTGCCATTCATCGTGATGTTGTTGATGATTGCCGTCGCACCTCTCGTCGTAGGCGAATGGTGGGAGAAAAACACCAACAAACTCATCGTATCTCTGATTTTGGGCATACCTGTGGCAATCTATATGATTGTGGCTGGCGGTCACGAAGGCTCACATGCCATCATGCACCAGATGCTCTACGATTATGTGCCTTTCATCATCCTGCTGCTCTCCCTGTTCGTAGTGACAGGCGGCATCAACCTCAGCGGTGATATTATGGCAACCCCTAAAGTCAACACTCTCTTCCTCGCCATCGG
>JAGHVI010000129.1 GCA_018064385.1 Candidatus Minthenecus merdequi | reverse complement strand
AGCATTTTGCGACCGGTGATGCGGTTGATGTAGCCGCCAAGGTTGCGGTCTGGACCGAATATAAGTTTTTCGGTTTTGTCGAACGAGTCAATAATTTGTTTTGCATTTGACGAGGTAACGACAATATCGGTTACTGCTTTTGTAGCAGCAGTGGTATTGACATACGAAACGACCTTGTAACCGGGGTGCGCCTTCACAAAATCTGCAAAACGGTCAGCTGGGCAACTTTCGGCAAGCGAGCAAGTAGCGTTCATGTCAGGGCAGATGACAGTTTTGTCAGGGCAGAGAATCTTGCACGTCTCGCCCATAAAGTGAACACCGCACATAACAATAATGTCAGCGTCAGTTTTTTGAGCCGTCTGAGCAAGAGCAAGCGAATCGCCAACAAAATCGGCTAATTCTTGGATTACTCCCTCAGTATAATAGTGAGCAAGAATGACGGCATTCTTTTCTTTTGCTAATCGGCGTACTTCCTTTTTAATGTCGATATTATCGGCTATAGGTTCGTCAATAAAGCCTTTAACCTTCCAAGTTTCTTTGATTTTCATACGTTTAATATTCGAACTAAATGACGCTGCAAAATTACGAATAAAAATTGAAGTGTGCAATATTTTTCAGATAAATAATTTGTATTTTATGCGGTAATGTCAGTAAAAATATGTATCTTTGCACGAAAATTCAAGGCCCACGAAATGCATATATTCACCTTAAATTTATTGTTGGTGTTAATATCCTTGTATTCAGTGGGTTGTTTGAATGAGAAGAAAAGGAATTCAAGTATTGAGTATGAAGTAGATGAAAATTTCTAAAAAACTGAAGTATGGTATCAAAGAAATTAAAAGAGTTGGAAACTGAGCTTCAGCCTCGTGAGAAATTAAAAAAGTATGGAGTACGTAATTTGACAGATATAGAGCTTTTGGCTATTATGCTTCGCTCAGGTATTCCTGGGAAAAACGTATTGGAACTTTCGTCCGAGATAATGAGTTGGGCTTCAGGAAAATGGAGCACCTTAACGAACCTCTCATTGCATGATATGACTATGCAGTTTAAAGGGTTGGGCGAAGTAAAAGCTATGCAGATGATTGCGGCATTGGAAGTTGGGCGCAGACGCAGCGCGGAGTTTGAAGACTGTGAGAAAATTACTGAATGTCGAGACGTAATTAATGCTTTATATAGACGTGTAGCTGACGTAGAAGTCGAAAGTTTCTGGTGTATTTTTATTTCCAATTCAAACAAGATAATAGCCATACAGCAGATATCAATCGGTGGACTGACAAGCGTTGCCGTTGATGTGAGGGTAGTAATGAGATACGCTCTCAGTTATAACGCTACGGGAATTGTCTTGGCACATAATCATCCATCAGGCAACACACAACCTTCTGACAATGATAAAAGACTCACAGCAAAACTATCCAATGCGGCAGCTTTATTGGATATTAGGTTAGTTGACCACGTAATACTTACATCAAATCCAAACAAATATTTTTCATTTTCTGATAATGGATTATTATGAAAAGAGTTTTATTTTTCTTGACAATTGTTCTCTTGATTACAGCGTGTAGCAATGAGAAACACTTCATCACAAATGAGGAATATCGTCAGACGGTTCACAAAGACTTTGAGGCAAGGCGAGCTTTATATCCTCAATCTTTGAAACTTGATACGCTTGATACGGAACGTCGCGAGGCTATGGAATTTCTATATGCGTATATGCCTTACAGCGACTTGGCGGACTACGAACCAGACTTCTTTTTGGAGCAGGTAAATATCGCTTTCAGAGGACGTGAGGCATTTGGGTGGAATGTGCCAGAGGATATTTTTCGTCATTTTGTATTGGTCTATAGGGTAAACAACGAAAATTTGGACACAGCCAGGGCATACTTCTATAAAGAAATAAAAGAAAGAATCAAAGGGATGACCCTCGAACAAGCCGCATTGGAGGTAAACCATTGGTGTCACGAACATGTGACATACAGAGCATCGGACGGCAGGACATCTGCACCATTGGCAACATTGCGTACATCGTTAGGAAGGTGTGGCGAAGAATCAACATTCACAGTCACAGCACTCCGTGCGGTAGGCATTCCAGCACGTCAATGTTACACTCCACGTTGGGCGCATTGTGATGACAACCATGCCTGGGTGGAAGTATGGACAGGCGATGGTTGGCATTACCTTGGTGCGTGTGAACCAGATGCAGAGTTAGATATGGGTTGGTTTACAATTCCATCGACTCGCGCAATGATGGTGCATACAAAAGTCTTTGGTCGTTACAATGGTGATGAAGAGGTAGTCAAAGAGAACTCACTCTACTCTGAACTGAATTTACTTTCTCACTATACAGAAACCCGTAGAATAAAGGCGATGGTTGCAGATATGTATGGCAAACCAAAAGAAGGTGTAAGAGTTTCATTCAGGTTATATAACTATGCAGAATACTATCCATTGGCTGAATTGGTCAGCGACGAAAAGGGTAGGGTAGAGTTAACTACCGGATATGGAGATTTGTTGGTTTGGGCAACGGATGGTGACAAATATGGATTTGCAAAGATAGATGTACGAGAGCAAGACAGTGTAGTGTTAAGGCTTGACCATTCGCGAGACTCGGTATATTCTGCTCGATTTGTGATGGTACCTCCAGCACCTGATTCGGCGAGACTAAAGAGCGTTGATGGGGTTCGAAACCAAAAGCGATTGACATACGAAGATTCGTTGCGTCAGGCATATATGGCGACATTTCCGACACAAGACAACTTCAAGGAATATGTAAAAGATAATGAAAATTTGACCGATAGTCAATTGTGGGAGATTCTTCATCTGTCGGAGGGCAATTATGAAGAGGTGGCTTGTTTCTTGAATAACCATAGCAAAGCTGAAGAAGGTCTGTTCCTCTATGATTATTTATGTTCATTTTCAGAAAAAGACCTTCGGGACACACCTGCTGAAATTTTTGAACACCATTTGACTCACTATGATGGCAAAATACCAATAGAAGTATATAAAAAAGGAATAATGCCAGCAAGGATAAGCAACGAGTTGATACGGGAGTGGAGGAACCTTGGTTGCTTTGTTGAACCGGCAGTTGATGATACAGGCAATTATTATCATGTTCCAATCTCGCCGTCAGGAGTGGCGAGACTGAAAGTATCAGACTCTCATAGCAGGGATATATACTTCATTGCTACGTGTCGTGCAAATGGTATTCCTGCCTATTTGGATTGGGCAACTGACATCATATACGTGTATGAGAACGGCGATTGGCATCAACAGAAATTTGGGAACAAGAGAGAAGAACCGGAAAATGCGACGATAGAATTACTGCACGATGGTAGCGAATACTATATTAATTACACATTGCAAAAACTCATCGAAGGAGAGTTTGTCACGTTGGACTATGAGGGAGACGAAAGGTTAGCTATATCGCCTGCAACACTTACGCTTGCCACTGGAATCTATTGCTGTTCGAAGGGGTCTCGTGACCAAAATGGCACAGTGTATTCTACCGTTGATATCTTCCCGATTAACGAAGGAGAGAAAAAAACGCTGGATTGTCGTCCTCTGTCAAATCCGATGAGCGAGGAACTTCGAGGACAATTCACAATGGATATTGAAATGGGGCCTCACAGCGAACCGGCAAAACATACTGTACTTGAGATGATAGCTGCTTCCGTTGTGCTGAACCATCTTTGCAGTCAGATAAATATCGTAACATCTGAGCCGAACAACGAAGAGTTGCAGCGACTATTTAAGGTTGTGCCTACGATAAAGATAACTGAGAAAAAAGACTACAAGACAGGTGTTGATTATCCAATTGTGGTGCTCAAAAAAGGAGAAACAGCAATCGGTTCCTTCCACGGGTATCAGATAGGAGGAATATCAATGCTGATAAATAACATCAATAGATAACAACTATGAGAAAAAATTTTCTTACTTTTTTGTTACTGATCTTTGCAATTGTGCTCTCTGCTCAAGAACGCCGTCAGAGCATAGGTGTGGCAGTAGGTTCGATAGACGGATTGTCATATAAATGTTTTGGAAAGAAAAATCAACACTTTGCTTTCCAATTTGATGCATATTGGCAGTATGGATATTTGCCAAAAGGTACTAGGATTGACCGTACTATTTTTGGTGCATTTAAATCATACACAACTCAGACATTTGTCAGCAACTCACCCAGTTCACTATATCGGGCAGTTATGACATCATATTCGTTTATGTATCAAGGAGACATACATTCGAATATGAAAGGAATGTGGAATTGGCATTTAGGCGCTGGATTTGCTTTTGGCATGTGTTGGGGCGATGAACTGGATGTTATGACTAAAGAATTAGGTTCAAATAAAAAATTCAGGCCTTGGTTGAAAGTTGACTATCACTTGATAGGTGGTGTAGAATATAAATTTGCAGAAATTCCTTTGGCTTTGGGTATAGATTTAAGGCCTGGTATGACAAGTGATTTCTACTTTAAGGGGTTAGGAACGAATAGGAACGATATTTATCTGTTAACCTTTGGTTGGGGAGTAAATATGACTGTTAGATATTGTTTTTCAAAACATTGCCATTGACAATCTCTTCTGGAAAAGCTAACTCACCTTAAATACTAAAACCTACCTTTCGTATGGCAACAGATGCTTTTCCAAAGCCATACTTATCACGCATCTCTTCATATTTTGTCAACTCGTTCTTCGAGACGGACGGTTTGAGATTAGTTATGACATCTTCCACAATCTTTTGAGTTATCAGACAGATATGGTCGTCATCGTCAGTTTTTTTTATTGCCTGGTTGAAAATAGTCTTTGATGTTTTTCGCACAGCGTAATCAATGTCACTGCACGAGAATCCTTCAGTCTGTTTTGCCAATGCTTCATAATTCATGTCCTCAGCAACAGGCAGTTTGTCAAAATAATACTCAAACATTGCCTTGCGTGACTGTACATCAGGCAAACCTATATAAACACGTTCGTCAAATCTTCCAGGACGCAAAGCAGCCCTTTCAATGTTCTCCATATTGTTAGTTGCGCCTATGACATATATACCTTTGGAAATAGAATCGTTAAGCATCACCAGGAATTCGTTTGTCTCGTTTGCCTGATGCTTGTTTTCGTCAATACTTCTATCAGGTATCAAAGTGTCTATCTCGTCCAGAAAAATGATAGTCGGTGCTTTTTTTTCTGCCTCATCGAACAGGGCTCGTATTTTATGCTGACTGCCATGAATGTAGGTTGAGCCCAATTCATCTGGAGTAGCAGCAATAAACGACACACCAACTTCTTCTGCTATTTTCTTGGCAAAATAAGTCTTGCCACATCCTGGAGGACCATAAAAAAGCAGATTAGCAGGCTTTACATTATAGAGGGTTGCCTGTTTTGGATATTTGATGGCATTGACGAAATTTTCGGTTACTATGGACTTCAGATGATCCATACCAGCCACATCTGCGAATCCGCCGCCAACACGAATTTCAGGTTCAACCATTTTTTCAGGCTTATTTTTCAGAATTTTCTTGAGCCACTCCTTTTCTCCTGTGTCTTTCATGGTAATAATTTCATCAATATATTTTCCGCTTAAGAAGAATGGGTTGTATTTTTTGTAAGTAATCAAATGCCACCTTATCTTCTGCTTCAGCATTGTCCATTTGAATCTCATAATTGTTTTGGGCAGTTTTTGCATAATTTCTAAGAGTTTCTGTTCGCATTTTATCGCCCTTCCTTGCGTAACGGGCAGCTTTTCGATAGTATGTCTTTGCTTTATTCAAATGGCATAACGCATCTTGGCGGCATTTATTTGCAATTTTCTGATGCTTTTTGGCTTCTTTGATATAATTGGTACTAATTTGCATATCCAGATTGAGTCTATGCAGATAACTATACCTGAAATGACGATGCAATAAAGGGCGATTGGTTGACTTTGAATAGCCAGTTGAGCAAAAAAATAGAATGGCTGAAACTACAATAAAAATAATTTTTTTCATATCATTTGTTTTTTAGGTTAATAATTTCTTTCATTTGCTTCGTAAATAGTCTTGGAGCAGACACTATAGTATCCAAAGCCTCCTTAATCTGCGAAGAAAGGTAGTCTTCAGTGGAATAAAATTCAAACACAGAACACACTTTTTTATAATTTTCGTCCAAGAAAGTTTTCAAACATCTTATTTCGCGTGTCATCTTATTGCAAGCAGCCAGTACCAATTGTTCTTCGCCCTCATCAACATTATAAATGGTAGGCAAAAAAACACTGTAATATGTATCTATCGGGTGACTGACAATTATATAAACATGCCTCATTTGGTACATGAGATAGATATCACCATCCTTATCTACTATTGGTTTGTAACCCAAGTCAGTCAAAATATTGACTATTCGTTCTTGTTTTGTCGTATTCATAATATTAATCATCTTCAGATTTTTCATTCTTTATATCTCGAATTTGCTTGCGTGCTTCCAAAGCTCCGTATGCAATCCAATTAATAATATGCTTTATCACCTTATCCAAACCTATTTCGCTGTCAATGTAGCGTTCGTAAAATATTGACAATGCATTGCCTAATTCATAACACTTCACATATTTCAGTTCACTGTTCAGATGTTCCATCAGTTTATTGAAATCTGCATCGTCAATTTCGTTGCGTTCAAGCAAATACGGTACGCAAAATTGCACATACTTTTCGTCATTGCTGTTGAACATCAACAGACAGTGTAACTGTTCACATTCGAAAGTGTACACATTTTCGACTACTTCGTTGATTATGAAGCCTAATTCGCTCATAATCTCTTTGACTTTTTCTTTCATAGTAATTTATTTTTTGTTAATATAATGTTACAGTCTATCAGAAATAATAAAAATGGCTGTAATTAAACTCAGTCAGTTCGGAATGTATGTCATCCAATTCTGACATCCTCTTGGGAAACTCTCGGAGAGGGCATCCTTCGTCCAGCAACTGTCTGACACGGAGGGCAAGTTTGACATTCTCAGTATCTATCTCTTCCTTCGACGTCTTGATCTCGAACATTTCCGCTTCTTGCAGTTCTGATATTATCATGCCCGTAAACAGTCCGTGAAGACCTTCTGCATGTGCGAATTTGTCTGCGTTACAGAAAATACCGACAGTATTATGGTGATTTCTCAAGAAATAGACATGAGGATGTCCTACGATTATTGTATCATAACATTCATTATCTTTCTGCACGTGACACAGCAGTCCTTTTTCAACGCCATGACCCAACAAAATAATTTGCGATGTCTCAGGGCAATGGTGAAACAGTCGGTTCACCTTTTTGCTTGTCAAATGTCTGGTATATAACTCCACCTCATCTAAACCCTTGTAGATAGACTTCAGGAAGTCAGTCGAACTGTCTTTAGGATGTATGATAAGCTTTTTCATTTTGGATATTACATTTTCTCTTGTTTGCATAGATTGATGATTTTATCCAAATCTATCTGTTCACCAAACAGAATTTTTTCAACAATCACCTTTCTTACTACGTTGTCAATCTGTGCGCCACTCAGTTCATAAAATCCACCCAGTTTAGTCACCTCTTCATCAGTAAGTTTCGGCATACGGCTTTTCCATATTTTTGTCCTCACTTCAGCATTAGGCTTGCTGAAACAGACTTTGTACAGAAATCTGCGTTCAAAGGCCTTATCAAAATTTTCAGTCATATTTGTAGTCGCTATCATTATCCCACTGAAAGTATCCATATTCTCCAGCAGTATGTTCTGCACAGAATTGCCATGCTGTTCGTTGTTGCTTTGAACATTCTTTATACGTTTCGAGAATATGGCATCAGCCTCATTAAACAGCAATATTGGCTCGACTTCATCACTTTCCAATGCATCTTTATAATCAACAAAGACTTGATTTACGTTTTTTTCGGTTTCTCCGTTCCATTTGCTTTTCAGCGATGACATATCGACCTGTATGATTCGTCTTCCTGTCTCTCGAGCAATCTGTTTCACTGTTTCGGTCTTTCCTGTTCCCGGGGCGCCAAACAACAAGCACGTCAGCCCTGTGTTCATCCCCTCATCCTCCATTCTGCGCACAATTTCACGATAATTGTCAATTCCAAGCATCATCTTCAGTCTTTCTATTTCTTTTTCCTCGGATGCATTGTAGAACATCTCCTTCTTTTTGATTG
>JAGHVI010000118.1 GCA_018064385.1 Candidatus Minthenecus merdequi | reverse complement strand
TTTTTTTGTGTCTATTCCTATTTCAAAGAATGACACGAATCTACTTGAAACACAATATTATATGCTTAACAATAAAGTTATTTAATTATGAAGACAAAAATTTTGTTAGTGTTAATGTTTACATTTGCATTTTCGCTTTCTTCGTTTGCCTTGTTTGGCAAACAAAAACAAATCCGAACAACGCCAAGTACTGCTCAAATTTACATTGATGGCAATTATGTTGGAGATGGGATGTATAGTGTGAAATTCAAAAATGAGGATTTTGTAGTTGTAAAAGTAGAGAATACAGGTTATGTGACAAAGGAGTTTAGGTTATATAAGGAGGATTCGAGAAACACAATTGGCGTACAATTAGTGGAAGATGATGCACTTGCGGGTTCAACAGCAACAGATTTGGCAAACCGATATTTTACCATTCAGGTGAGGGAAGGCATAAACGTTGACAAAGCATGGAAACTCCTCAGTCAGGTAATGCTTGATTACTTCAACGAGTTGAAGACTGCAGACAAGGCTTCAGGTTATATGAATACCACTTGGGTTAAAGAAACTTTTCCAAATGCAAAAGTTAAAATAAGGACAATGGTTCAAATAAAAGAGGTTTCTGGCGATGGACTCACATATCAAATAAAGATTTTCTCAGAGATTGCAGATATTGATTCTAATGACCAGGGGTATAAGCCTTGGCCAAGAGTGTTAAAGAAATATGAGACTTTGATTAATGAAATGCAAATGCGTGTAGGTAAAAACTAAAAGGAATGCATATGAAGAAATTGTATTTGTTTTTGCTTGTGGCTATAGCATTTCCTTGTTATGCTATGGCTCAATATGATGTTACAGAATCTTTCAATTCTGATGACAGATTGAGGTTTGAATGGGAAGAATATGCTGATAAAAAAGGCAGTGCCATTGTAACAGATGGACATTTGAAGCTTACATGTAAAGACAAGGAAAGTTCGCGAGCAGTGTATGTAAATCTCCCAATCAATGTACAACAAGATTTTAAAATATCTTCAACTCTCATAGTTGATAAAATCGATGAGAAAAATGTTTTTGCAGTTTCAATTGACAATGACGATTTTGTAAAACTGGGATTTTTCATCTCTGAGAATAAACTATTCATTGGATATTACGAAAATTCAGTAGAATTTTATGGGGAAAAAGAGGAGTCATCGTCAAATTTGAAGATATTCAAAGGTGAACATAAAATCATTAAACTGAAAGGAGGGAAGGAGCAAGTGGTTAATATAACTCTTGAAAAGAAAGGGAAGAGACTCATACTGTCAATCAATAATATGAAGGTGTATGAGAAGATTAATAAAACTTCCGATTTCATTGTTGCGCCTTGCCTTGGTTTCATCACAATAGGAGAATCAGTGTTAAAAATAGACGAAGTTAAAGTGCGGCAAGACAGAGGAACCCGGTAAAACTTTTATGAGTCGATAAAATTTGGGCTGGTACTCACATTGCAGTATCAGCCCTTTTGATTATCTTTGCTTTCACCACAAAAACAAAAATCATAATTATGGGCAAAGACAGCCATTTTACTGGACAGTTGGTGTATAGTCAGGTATTTCAAGTTTCGTTTTTGGTCTAATATGCTAAGTAACCGTCAGAAAGACAGACTCAGACCAATGCCGTTGCGGCTTGATTGTAGATTGAAAGAGCAGGCGATTTTTGTGTTTCTTGCGCAATTGGAGTTGAATGTGTCAACTGATTTTTGTTTGCAATATACATAGCCGATAGGGAGTAGGGCGGCAGATGAAACCAGCATTGCGGCACCTGTTACAGCAACGGGAATACTTAAATCCGATATTGAGTTCAAGGCAATTCCGCTAACAACGCAGACCACTCCAAGCCCGCAGAGAGACCATCCACTTGCTATCATTCTTTTTCCCTTGACATATTGTTTGAAAGCGGGTTGACAATTATTAGATAAGAATAGCGCATAATTTTTGCCATTCATTTGTAAGTCACCGAAAGAGAATTTCTTAACTTTCATATGATGGCGTTCAGAATGCGAATTGTAAGTCATCATTGTTGTTGTGTCCTCCAACTCGGTGGTAATGTTGGCATTGCTTCCCTGTTCAGCAAGAAGTTTTTCTGCGACCTTTTCGGAGGCAATGGGAATTTCGTCAAAGTTTTTCAGAGAAGTCAATTCCTGCGCAATATTGAGAACTGCAGCAGATTCTACGTCAACAAGTTTTGCCTGAATATAGTACTTGTCTTCGTTGAAATAGATTAAATTGGTGACACACACATAATTTACGTCCAAATACTTACCGACAGACGAGACTTGATTATTTTCGACCTTTGTTATCCGTTGAAAATTCTGTTCTACCCTTAGTTGTTTGAAAAACAATTCGGTCATCTCGAAGACTTCGTACTTATAGGTTTTGGCTATTGCAGAAGCAAGTTCGGTAGCGACAATCTGTTTTGTTGATTCATCGACATCAAGGGAACCAGGCACCACTACTACTGCCAATTTTTGCTGTGCCATTGCCATCAATGGCATAAATGCTATAAAAACAAGTAAATACTTCTTCATTGTCATAAGGGTGGTTCTATTAATTATGTTTGTATGTTATATCAGAGGATGGTTCATAATTGAAGAAGGTCGGCTGCACTCGGCATATTCGTGACTTTGAGCGGAAACTGTCAACGATGAGAGAAAGGCGATAAGGATTAATGTTATCTTCTTGAAAGTTATCATTTGGCAATGCGGTCGTTCATAAGCAAGCCATTCTTGAAGGTTATCTCAGGGTATCTTTGCCTAAGAAACTCAACGGCAGGTTCTATTGGTGAACTGCCAGATGTAGCAAAAGGAATGATAACTTTGCCATCAAAGAAATTGTTTTCAATCCACGACTGAATTATTCTCGGAGAGATGCCCCACCATATAGGGAAGCCGAGGTAGATGGTGGTGTATTGCTGAATGTTAGTACACATCTTGATGGTTGGACGTTCGGAGGTATCCTTCATCTCTTTGGACGAGCGAGAATCTGGGTTGCGCCAATCAAGGTCAGCCTCGGTGTAAGAATCCATTGGTTCAATCTTCCACAACCTTGCGCCCATTTCAGAGGCGAGTTGTTGTGCAACTTTTTCGGTTGTACCAGTAGCCGAAAAGTATGCCACCAAAACGTGAGAAGTGTCTGCTGCCATATTATCTCCTTGTAGTATTGATAGTTGAGCACTTGCAGTAAGAGTTGTCACAAGAGCAATGATAGAAAATACAATTTTTTTCATAACAAAATTCCTTAAAATTCAACTTACAGAATGTGCGAAGCCAACTCAGAAAGTTCGGAACGTTCACCTTTTATCAGATTGACGTGACCGAAAAGCGGCTGACCCTTCATCTTGTCAATCATATAAACAAGTCCATTGGACTGCATATCGAGATAAGGGGAATCAATCTGATGGATATCACCAGTAAAGACAATCTTGGTACCTTCGCCGGCACGAGTGATGATGGTCTTAATCTCGTGAGGAGTGAGGTTCTGAGCTTCGTCTATTATAAAGTATGTGTTAGACAGCGAACGACCACGGATGAAAGCCAATGCCTCAATGATTAGAGTATTGTCTTTTTGCATTTGGTCAATTTCGGCACACTCACGGCCAGTATAATTCAGGTTGTGGCGGATGACATTCAAGTTGTCGAACAAAGGTTGCATATAAGGAGAAACTTTCTCTTTGGCATCACCAGGCAGAGCACCGAGGTCGTGATTTGACATAGCTACTATTGGGCGAGCAAGCATAACCTGTTCAAAATCATTATGCTGAGCGAGAGCAGCAGCAAGAGCGATGAGTGTTTTTCCAGTACCTGCCTTACCTGTCAGTGCAACAAGTTTCAACGAAGGATCCATCAGTAAATCCATAGCGAAACTCTGCTCAGCGTTTCGTGGTTCAATTCCGAAAGCGCGATGTTTGTCAACACGGCGGACTGTATCATCTTCGGCATAATGGCGTACCAAAACAGAAGCTTTGCTGCTTCGAAGCATAAAGCACTGGTTTGTAACTATCTGGTCAGCGCAAGGGAGTTTTGATAGAGCAATACCGCCATGTTTTTGAGCATAAAGTTCGTCAACTAATTCGGTTGGGATTCCTTCAAAAGTTTCGAAATCGCGCTCGAAAACATCAACATCCTCAACTTTGTCATTATAGTAATCCTCGGCAGGGCAACCGAGAGCACGCGCCTTCATACGGAGGTTAACATCCTTAGTGACAAGGATAGTTTGCATCTTAGGATGTTTTTTGCTGACGGATATTGCAGCGGCAAGGATATAGTGGTCAGGTATTTTCTCCATAAAAGCGTTAGCCACCTCGTCGCACCATACGTTCTCGGTGATAACAAAAAGACGACCTTTGCCTTCGCCCAACGAGGCTCCCTTGGAAAAGAAACTCTTGTCAGCTACCAGTTCGTCCATCTGGCGAGCAAACTGGCGTGCGTTGAAATTCTTCTGCTCATCACCCTTCTTGAACTTATCAAGTTCCTCTAACACAATCATTGGCAGATAAATATCGTTCTCTTGGAAATTGTAAATGGCACGATAGTCGTGTAACACAACATTCGTGTCTAAAATAAAATTTTTCTTTGCCATAAAATCAGTTATTATTTCAGTGCAAATTTACAAAAATAATTGCTATATTTGCACCCGAATTTGAGTTTTTTTTTATGACTTACGAAGAGGCAATCCAAACTCTTTATAATCAAGCCCCTATGTTTCAACACGTAGGTAAAGCAGGTTATAAGGAGGGGTTGGAAAACACGATATACATAGATAAACATTACCACGAACCGCACAAATTTTTCCCGACAATTCACGTTGCTGGTACAAATGGTAAAGGAAGTACATCGCATTTGATTGCTGCTGCATTGCAATCAGCGGGATTGAAGGTGGGGCTATACACTTCTCCGCACCTTATTGATTTTTCCGAGAGAATACGCATCAACGGAAAAGAGATTTCGCACGACTATGTAGTGGGGTTCATTGAGAAAGCGCAGTCGCTCATTCGGGAGGTCAAGCCGTCGTTTTTTGAGATTACAACATCGTTGGCATTCTGCTATTTCCGTGATATGAAGGTAGATGTAGCAGTTGTTGAAGTCGGTCTTGGCGGGCGGTTGGACTGTACCAACGTGATTACTCCATTGGTAAGCGTAATTACTAATATATCGTTGGAACATACTGACTTGTTGGGTGATACAGTCGAAAAGATTGCATATCAGAAAGCAGGAATTATCAAAAGCGGCATTCCAGTTGTTATTGGAGAGATAGATGAGAGAACTTTGCCAGTATTCGAGGCTGAGGCGGAACGAGTTGGAACAGCGATTGTGCCTTATTACGAAGGAGATGTGCCTAAAACAGAACTTTTAGGCAATCATCAACTACGGAATGCCCGCACAGCATATATGGCTCTGCAGCAAATTGTTGAACGGTTTGGAGTCGAAAGAGCAGACATTGAATATGGCTTTTCCCATGTTGTTGAACTGACAGGACTAATGGGAAGATGGCAAACAATAGGTATCTGTCCACGGGTGATTTGTGATGTAGGGCATAATGTTGGATGTTTGGAGGTTGATGTACAGCAACTGAAACGAGAGAAATATGAGAGATTGCGAGTTGTGTTTGGTGTGGTTGCTGACAAAGATTATGAAAAGATGCTCTTGACTATGCCGTCGGAGGCTACTTACTATTATGTGCAGGCGAATATTCCGAGAGCGTTGGACGGAGTAATACTTGCCAAGTTAGGGAACTCATCAGGTCGTAGAGGAGATTTTTGTGGGACAGTTGAAGAGGGGTACAAAAAAGCATTGGCAGAGTCATCGCAGAAGGACTTGGTGCTGGTTTGTGGTTCCAACTTTACTGTTGCCGAACTTTTGGCAACAGTAAAAAGGTGAGTACTGTAAATTCACTTGAGGGTGGTTCTATTAATTATGTTTTTAAGTTACAAGGCGGATGGTTCATGGTTGGACGCTTTTGAATTTATTTTTGCATCTTGCTGCTTGTCAGTCGGTCACATAGCCCGCTATGCTCCCTTCTTTCGCACAGCAATCT
>JAGHVI010000204.1 GCA_018064385.1 Candidatus Minthenecus merdequi | reverse complement strand
GGTTCTATTAATTAGGTTGAGACGCTTATATAATATAAAACATAATTAATAGAACCACCCAATATGTTCCAGAAAATCATCAATGCCTGTGTCCGTCTTGTGCAACGTTGGCTGCCTGAACCTTTCATCTTTGCCGTCCTTTTGACACTTGTGGCGGCTTGTATCGCCATGCCTGTCTGCCATCAGACACCCGTCGAGGTCATTCATAACTGGGGCGGTGGCGTTTGGGGATTGCTGGCTTTTGCTATGCAGATGTCTTTGGTTCTTGTCACTGGTGCAACGCTCGCTGCTGCTCCTGTGGTCAAGAAAGGCATTTCGCATCTGGCGCGTATCCCAAAGACTCCTGCTGGCGCAATAGCCTTTGTCACAGGAGTGTCTGCCGTTGCCTGTTGGCTGAACTGGGGCTTTGGTCTTATCGTCGGTGCTATCCTTGCCCGCGAGGTTGCCCGCTCCATCCGTAATGTCGATTACCGTCTTTTGATAGCCTCGGCCTACAGTGGCTTTGTGGTATGGCATGCTGGTCTTTCTGGCTCTATACCTCTGACTATGGCAACTCCTGGAGATGCTTTGGCAAAGGCTACGAACGGTGTGCTGACCTCGCCTGTGCCTGTCTCTGAAACCATTCTTGACATACACAATATCGTAATGGTAGTGTTGGTAATGGCGGCTATCGTTGTCGTCAATGCGTTGATGCATCCAAAGGCAGACCGTGTGGTAGCTGTTGACCCCGAGTTGCTGAAGGAGGAGGCTGACGAGAAGTTCGACAAACCTACAACCCCTGCCGAACACCTTGAGCAAAGCCGCCTGCTGACTTTGATTGTCGGGCTGATAGGTATCACGTATTTCGTCCTGCATGTCTTTGTTGACCAACAGCCGTTGGACATCAATACTGTTATCCTACTCTTCCTTTTCCTCGGAATACTGCTACACGGAAAACCTATAGCATACGTCCATGCGTTTGGAAAGGCTGCCAAAAGTGCTGCTGGAATCCTCCTTCAGTTCCCTTTCTATGCTGGTATAATGGGAATTATAACAGGCGTAGGAGCATCTGGACTTTGCCTCGGAACA
This sequence comes from Candidatus Minthenecus merdequi, assembly GCA_018064385.1. GTDB lineage: Bacteria > Bacteroidota > Bacteroidia > Bacteroidales > Paludibacteraceae > Aphodosoma > Aphodosoma merdequi. The sequence goes on along the minus strand of JAGHVI010000204.1, from coordinate 6,474 downwards.
ATCCTAAGCGATGCCTGCATCAGCATATCAACGCCTACCACATATCCTTTGCTGACCTTCGTCTGTGCTGCTGTGTTGAATATGTTCGTCCCTTCAGGTGGCGGTCACTGGGCAATCCAAGCCCCTATTATGTTTGCCGCAGGTGCCGACCTTGACGTAGCTCCTGGACTTACCGGCATTGCGATAGCATGGGGTGACGCTTGGACCAACCTCATACAGCCGTTCTGGGCATTACCTGCTCTGGCAATAGCAAAACTCAACGCCAAGGATATTATGGGATTCTGCATAATTGACCTTGTCGTCAGTGGCTTGATTATCTGCGCAGGTCTTCTTATTTGGGCATAAAAAATACAATTTATTTTTGGCTGATTTCAGAAAATTGTTGTAACTTTGCAGATGGTTTCTGTACTGATAAAAAAAGACGGGATTTCAACAAGAAATCCCGTCTTTGTCTATGCATAATTTATAGAACTCACCTTAACCTTATTTCTTGATTATGCGTACAAGGAGAACAAAGAAGTCGATGATACCTAATATACTGGAACTTAGCAACAAGTGAAAAGCGATTGGCCAATGCAACATTTTGAAACTACCACCTGCTATAAACAAGATAAGAACAATAGCACTGAACCAAATTGCAAATTTTGACTTATCTGTAGTCTTGGAAAGATGACCCGCATATAATATCAAAAAAAGTGAAACAAAAATTGGTGCTAATATTAGCAAAATTACAGTTCCGTTTGGCCAATGCAGAACCTTAAAAATTGTACCAACAAAAACCAACAGACAGGTACAGAGACCATAAATAGATAAACTTTTTTTCATACCGAAAATGTTGTTTAGTATGCCCTTTTATTTGATTTCATCACCCAAACCAGCAGGGCTCATTATCTGATTTGAGTAATGCGAGACCTTTGCAGTCTCTATTTAGATTTTGAGTGCAAAGTTACAACTTTTTTTCCTAATAGCTTCATTTTTTTTACAATAATTTACTCCCCCCCCCCGTTTTTTTTCTTGAAATTGTTGATGTTTAGTATATTACAAGCTGTTTTTATCTTCAAATCTTAGTCTGTTCAGGATTATTATCAGGCTCTATAAGCTTACCATCACAACATTTCTCCAAACTCTTGCTTATATCAAAAGAACTCCTTACATAGACACTACGTAGCAGCTACGGACAGTGAATATGATTATCAATAACTTACAATCAAGTCACAAACTGTTCATAGAGTGATAAAACAAAAAAATAGCATTCCCGAATAATTGGGAATGCTATTTCTATATTCTGGGTAAAATCAGATATTCTCAAGCGTATAAACTATGAGTTTCCAGAAATCTTGAACTGCAGGAATATGCAGTTTCTCGTCTGGCGAGTGTACGCCAATCATAGTTGGACCTACTGATACCATATCTAAGTTAGGGTATTTCTCAAGGAAAAGACCGCACTCCAAACCTGCGTGGATGGCGAGAATCTGTGGCTCTTTGTTGAACAGTTTCTTGTATGTGTTGGCAAGGGCGTTGGCAATCTTCGAGCTTGGATTTGGCTTCCATCCTGGGTAACCGTCACCATGAGTGGCTTTTGCTCCAGCCATCGTGAATACAATCTCAACCATATTTGCAATGTCGCGTTTGCTGCTGTCGGTCAGCGAACGCTGCGATGTTGTCACCAGAATCTGGTTGTTCTCTATCATCTTGACAGCCGCAAGGTTGGTCGATGTCTCAACAATACCTGTCAACTCGTCGCTCATGCGGATTACGCCATGAGGACAAGCGTATAGAGCCTGAATCAGACGGCGTGTCGTGTCTGCGTCAATCATTGTGCCAGGACGCTCAACGCTGTTGATTTCGATGTTGACATCAGGGTCCGCAATCGAGAGTTCGCCTTTGATAGCAGCCTGGAACTTATTGAGTTCTGCAACTAATGTATGCTTGTATTCCATAGGAACGGCACATATTGCGCGAGCCTCACGAGCAATGGCGTTACGCAGATTTCCTCCGCTGATTTCTGACACTTTCAGGTCAGTTGCCTTCATTGTCTGCCACATGAAACGGTTCAGCACCTTGTTGGCATTGCCACGGTAGAGGTGAATGTCCCCACCTGAGTGACCACCCTTCAGCCCGTTGACTATCAACTCGAAATAGAAAAGCCCTTCTGGCATTTGCTCCTGCTTGTAGTCAAATGTCACCGTAGTGTCTATTCCTCCGGCACAACCGATGAAGAACTGACCATCGTCCTCCGAGTCAAGGTTGATGAGCAACTCGCCCTTCAACAGGTTAGGGTCAAGTGCGAATGCGCCTGTCAGTCCTGTCTCTTCGTCAACAGTGAATAAACACTCCAATGCAGGATGCTTTAAATCGTCCGAAGCCAGAATGGCAAGTTCCGCCGCACAGCCTATACCATCATCACCGCCGAGGGTCGTCCCTTTTGCTTTAACCCACTCTCCGTCAATGTATGCCTGGATAGGGTCAGTATCGAAATTGTGCGCACAGTCGCTGTTCTTCTCGCACACCATGTCCATATGTGCCTGAAGAATGATTGTTGGCTTGTTTTCATATCCAGGGGTAGCTGGCTTGCGTATCAGTACGTTGCCTGCCGCATCAGTCTGGGTGTCCAAATTATGCGAAGCTCCGAATTGCTGAAGAAAAGCAATCATTTTGGCTTCTTTTTTTGATGGACGTGGCACCTGACAGATGTCGTAAAACTGTTTCCACAGTCTTTTTGGTTCAAGTTCAGTGATTTGCATAGTAATAAGTGTATTAAATGTTATTTGAGTGCAAAGTTACGAAAAATATTCGATACAACAATGCAATTTTAGGTTTATTTATGATTTTATTTTTCTCTCTTTGCAAAATAATGTGTACCTTTGCACCCGATTTATGAAGAGTGCTTTGTTTTCCATATTGATACCTCTCGCTATATTGCTAATTGCTGTGTTGACAATGGCTTTCAGACCTTTATTTATTCGAAAAGGTAAATTTGGAAAATTCCCTAACACTCATATTTGTAAGAAAAAATTCAAAGATTGATATGAAAAAATTTGTTTTTGTCTTCACTGTTCTTGCAGTGATGCTCGCTGGTTGCAAGAATGACCAGTCCTCCGAAAAAAAAACTCTTGCTACAATTCCTGAAGGTCAGGTCGTTCCCGTTGCTGTAATTAACACAGATTCTATCCTTGCAAATTACGAGTTCGCTGTTCAGGCTAACGAAGATTTGATGTCCAAGCAGGAAAATGCTCGCCTCGACCTTAACCAAAGAGCCCGTGCCTTACAGAATGATATGGCAACTTTCCAAAATAAAATGGAAAATAACGCTTTCCTTTCTCGCGAACGTGCCGAGGCTGAATATGCGCGCCTTCAGAAACGTCAGCAGGAATTGCAGGAACTCGAAGCAAAAATGAGCGATGAATTTATGGCTGAACAACAACGCTTGACGCAACAGATGCACGACAGTATTGACAATGTTATTGCCGATCTGAACAAGGAAGGCAAGTTCCGCCTTGTCGTTACAACTTCTTCTCTTATTGAGACAGTACTTTATTGTGACCCAGAACTTGACATCACTGTGCAAGTCGTTGATATGCTTAACGAACGTTGGCAGAATGGTAAAAAGAAATAAGAATATATATTACAAAAAAAATCACTCGGCAATTTTTGTCGGGTGATTTTTTATTTTAGTATGTATGTCTTTGTCGCTTCGGTTCTTGGCAGAGGAATAAGGTTTTCTACCATTATTCCCTTGGACTCAAGCGCACTATGAACTGCTTCGTAGGCTTTTTCTGGTGTGTTGTTCTCTTTGCTCAAGTGGCAGAGAAATATGTGCGATAAGTTGGGATTCGGATTTGATGCAAGGAATTGTGCCGTGTGGTCGTTCGATAAATGTCCCAAATGTGATCTTACACGCTCTTTCAGAGGGTAGGGGTATGACCCATTCTTTAACATTGTATCATCATAATTTGCCTCTATCACCAAATAATTGGCTTTGCTGATATGCTCCGCTACCTCTTTTCCTATGAACCCTAAGTCTGTGGCTATTACGAATTTCTTGTTGTTGTATGTGAATGTAAAGCCTACACAATCTGTTGCATCGTGCGAAACAGGAAATGTTTGTATCTGGAAATCTCTTAATGTGAAATGCTCTCCCTTTTTGTAGAAACGTACCGACGATGGCGCAAGTTTCTGCGTCATACGATAGTTCTTGTTTATTCCTTCGAACATCTCTTTCGTTACATACACTGGCACATGCAGAATCTCACCCAACACACCTACTGATTTTATGTGATCCGTATGGTCGTGTGTTATGAACACTCCCCAAATGTTGCTGAACGAGATGCCGTGGTCGCGCAATTCTTTCTTGATGGAGCGTATCGAAATACCTGCGTCTATCAAAATCCCGTATGATGACGTGCCAAGGTAGTAGCAGTTCCCACTGCTACCACTACCTATGCTGAAAAATAGAAGAGGCTCCATCTTAATACTCTTTATCGACTGCAAAAATACAAAAAAAATTCCTTATACAGACATTTTGACGGCTTTTTTTCAATTTTTTTTTCTTTGCCTTTCGTATGTTGCAGATTTTTACTAACTTTGCACCTCCAAAATGCCTTGCGAAAAACTTGTTGCCTTTTTTTCGTTTTGTATGGCTGATTTCTGCTTTGTATTGATAATTTCTTTATATAACTATCTGAATGAAAGAGAAAAATATGATATTCGGCATTCGTGCCACCATCGAGGCAGTTAAGGCTGGTCGTAATCTTGATAAGATATTTATTCGCCGTGATATGGGCGGAGATTTGGCGCACGAGTTGACAAATCTGCTGATTGAATGCAATATCCCGTTCCAAAAAGTGCCACTCGAAAAGCTGAATCGCCTCACGATGAAGAACCACCAGGGCGTGGTCGCTTTCACATCCTCCATTGAATACCAATCCCTTGAAAATCTCATCCCTATGCTCTACGAGCAGGGACGTGACCCATTCCTCGTACTTCTCGATGGAGTGACCGATGTACGCAATTTCGGTGCTATAGCCCGCACCGCCGAATGTGCCGGCGTTGACGCAATCGTCGTCCCCTCAAAAGGAGCCGCCGCAGGAAATGCTGATGCAGTCAAAACCTCGGCAGGTGCGCTCAACATAATCCCCGTCTGCCGTACCTCCTCAATCCATAATGCTGTCTCGTTCCTTCAGAAATGCGGCGTGCGTGTCATTGCCGCCTCTGAGAAGGCCACCCATTCCTATTCCGACACTGACTGGCACGGCCCTATAGCCATCGTCATGGGTGCTGAGGACGTAGGCATCGCCCCTGACATCCTCCGCATTGTTGACGACATGGTCGCTATCCCTGTTTTAGGCAAGATTCAGTCACTCAACGTCTCTGTGGCTGCTGGTATTATGATTTACGAAGCTCTGAAATCACGCTGATGGAAATACTTTACGAAGACAACCACCTCATCATTGTCAACAAGGCCGTAGGTGAAATTGTCCAGGGCGACAAAACAGGCGACGAACCTCTCTCCGAGTCGCTCAAACGTTACATCAAGGAGAAATACAATAAACCGGGAGCAGTCTTCTGTGGTGTCACTCACCGTCTTGACCGTCCCGTCAGTGGGGTAGTGGTCTTTGCCCGCACATCCAAGGCCCTCGAACGTATGAACAAACTCTTCGCGGAACATAAAGACATTCGCAAGAGTTACTGGGCAATAGTTTGCGGCTCTCCAATATCTCCATCTGGTACTTTGAAACATTGGCTCGTCCGTAACGAGAAACAGAACAAATCGTATGCCTACGCTCACGAGAAACCAGGCGCAAAAAATGCCACCCTTGACTATGAGGTTATCTCCCGTGGAGAACGATACACATTGCTTAATATAATATTACACACTGGTCGCCATCACCAGATAAGGTGTCAATTGGCAGCAGCAGGAATGCCCATTAAAGGCGATTTGAAATATGGCGCTCCTCGTTCAAACCCCGATGGCGGAATCTCACTTCATGCTCGCAGCATAGAATTTCTCCACCCCGTCCGCAAACAGTCCGTCAAAGTCATCGCCGACCCTCCGTCAACTGACATCTGGCAAAAACTCCTCCAAAACACACCTCCCGAATTCCTCGCAGATACCGAGTCTCTACGAAATCTGCCAGAGAACTGAACCTATTCCAGCTGCCTCTTAGCATCCCGCTAACCCTAACTTGTAGAGAAGCGTAGCGACCTATGGTTTATAGAAAATATAGCACAAAAAAAAGAGCGTCCCCAATCAGAAGAACGCTCTTTTTTTGTTATATCTGTTAGTTTTTTGAATTTTATTTTGAGCAGATTGCTGACTTTTCACTAAGGAGCGATGTTAGCCACCATGACTGAATGAAAGTCAGCAAGATGCTAAAGGTGAGTTCTATAAATTCATTTTGAGGGTTTTTGAAGTTTGTTTTGAGCAGATTGCTGTGCGGAAGAAGGGAGCATAGCGGGCTATGTGACCGACTG
>JAGHVI010000208.1 GCA_018064385.1 Candidatus Minthenecus merdequi | reverse complement strand
CAACGACCCGACATTGTCTTCCGTTTGCTCACAAAAAGAGCACATCGAATCAAGCATTGTCTGCCCGAGGATTGGGGTGATGGCTATGAAAACGTACTGCTACAGGTCACAACCGAGAATCAGAAGCGTGCTGATGAGCGCCTCCCTATCCTACTCGAAATCCCAGCCAAACACAAAGGATTCATGGCAGCTCCCTTCATCGGAGAGGTCGATGCAGAGAAATACCTTGCTACCGGTCAGTTTGAGGAAGTGCTTTGCGGTGGTGAGAATTACGATGGTGCTCGCCCCTGCCATTTTGAATGGGTAAAGAAACTGAGCGAACAATGCCGTAAACATGACGTGACTTTCGACTTCATCGAGACAGGAACGGTATTCGTTAAGGAAGGCAAAACATATCGCATTCCCGACAAACGCACTCAGTCACTCCAAGCCTTCAAGTCGGGATTGAGCTACAAAGGAAAAGACATTGACTTCAAACTTACGAACCCAGAACCAGGATTCTTCGAGATGGAAGCCTACACCCCTTTCTTCAGAGAACATTGTGAAACATGTGGCAGTAGAATGACCTGTAACGGTTCTTGGACGAGCCAAGCGTCTCCTACGTCGCCGAGCGGTTCCAACTGCGGAAATTGTGATAATTAGACAAAAGTAAAAACAAAACAGATTCATGCAAGCATACACATACATAAATAAAGGTAAGTTTGCCTTGGTTGAAAAGCCAAAGCCAACGCTCATTGATTCAACAGATGCCATTGTCCGTGTAACTCTTGGCAGCATCTGTACAAGTGACCTTCACATAAAGAATGGCAGTGTGCCTCGTGCCGTGCCAGGAATAACCGTAGGTCATGAGATGGTGGGAATCGTTGAGCAAATCGGTTCTGAGGTAACTGCCGTAAAGCCGGGTGACAGGGTTACTGTCAACGTAGAAACCTTCTGCGGAGAGTGCTTCTACTGCAAGAATGGCTATGTGAACAACTGCACATCGCCTCATGGCGGTTGGGCATTGGGTTGTCGCATTGACGGAGGTCAGACGGAATATGTCCGTGTACCTTTGGCAAATCAGGGATTGAATCGCATTCCTGATAGCGTGACCGATGAGCAAGCTTTGTTTGTAGGTGACGTGTTGGCTACTGGATTCTGGGCAGCTCGTATCTCTGAGATAACAGAGAACGATACGGTTCTCATTATCGGAGCTGGTCCTACAGGTATCTGTTCCCTTCTGTGTGTGATGCTCAAAAATCCAAAGCGCATCATTGTTTGCGAGAAGTCAGAGGAAAGACGTGAATTTGTTCGTAAGCATTACCCTTCCGTTCTTTTGACTACTCCAGAGGAGTGTCAGGAGTTCGTTATCAAGAGCAGCGATCATGGTGGTGCAGACAGAGTTCTTGAAGTCGCAGGAGCAAACGACACTTTCCAACTTGCTTGGCAATGTGCTCGTCCAAATGCCATCGTAACTGTCGTTGCTCTCTATGATGAAAGTCAGATGCTTCCACTCCCTCAGATGTATGGCAAGAACCTCATCTTCAAAACCGGTGGAGTTGATGGATGCGACTGCGAGGAAGTGCTGGAACTCATTGCAGAAGGCAAGATTGATACCACCCCTCTCATTACCCATCGTTTCCCTTTGAGAAGGATAGAGGAAGCATACCGAATCTTTGAAAACAAAGAAGATGGTGTGATAAAGATAGCTATTTATAACGAATGAAATCTAAAACCAGATGTTAAAAAAATGAAGAAGCTTACAAGAATAATTCTCGTTCTTATAATATTGTTAAGTTCAACTCGTTGTTTCGCACAAAGGGTTGAATACGACTTCAACAAAGACGGGCTCAGGTACATATTTACTGCCACAACAGCTGTTCTCACACCCAGCAATTCGCATTTCCCCATAAGTATTAGTCTTGATTATTACGGCAATGAGAATGTGAAGCAATACTATCTCCGTCTTTATGGCAGATATGAACTGACAAAGGACACAAAACTTGCTTTAACTCTTGCCGATGGCACACAGATGCAGCTTGAAGCATATGCATCAAACATTTACCACGACAGGTTGGGTTTGATTAAGATGAAAACAATCTACGATGCCTTATACATAATTTCAAATGAGCAACTGAGCAATATTCTCAACACTACAATTGTCGGTGTAAAGATTAAGACAGGCGATGATTGGCATTGCAAAACATTCAAACGTAACATAATAGGTAAATGGTTAATGCTCAATTATAGGGAAATCAACAAAAGGCTTAATAAGGGTTGAAAATAAACTGTAAACATAATAAAAGCGTAAACTATGAACTGTCCACATAGACCATCTACAATAGGTGAACTGACGACAAACCGAGAGCAATCAAGTTCGCTTGAATTGCCGAGGTGCGAAGGAGAAAGACCAACAAGTCAAACAAACTACTTCGAGTGTACTTGTCCAAAGGAGTGCCCACGCCACGGCAAATGCTGCGCTTGTGTGGCTCATCATCGTAAGATGGGAAAGTTGCCACACTGTTTAAGAGATACAGAAACAAAGTAATATGATACAGCAAACAGAATTTACATTATCCGCAAAGCGCAGAGGTTTTCATCTCGTAACAAGAGAAATCCTCAATAATCTCCCTCCTCTTCCAAAGACAGGGCTCTTGAATCTATTTGTGCAGCATACCAGTTGTGCGTTGAGTATCAATGAGAATGCTGATCCTGACGTACGTACTGACATGGAAAAGATATTCAATCGTCTCGTAAAGGAGAACGAACCATACTATGACCATGTCCTTGAAGGAGCTGATGATATGCCAGCACACGCCAAGAGTACCCTCTGTGGGGTGAGCATCAGCATTCCTATTACAAAGGGTCGCCTGAATCTTGGCACATGGCAGGGTATCTATCTCTGTGAGTTCCGTGACTATGGAGGTGAACGTCGTATCGTAGCAACAATCATTGGAGAATAACATGAATTGGCTACTTCTTATCATAGCCGCTATGTTTGAAATCTGATGGTTGTTTGAGATTTGGTTTGGAATTAAGGTGGGTTCTATTAATGTGCTTTGTTAGATTTCGAGTCTATTTTCGAGATCAGAATGTCAGACTTTGAAGGAGCGTAGCAGGCTAAGTGACTGAAAAGTATGTCACAATCTTGCTCTGGCGCTTTGCTGAATCCAAAGCGCAGCGACTAAAATAACGTCAACCCTTTTAATAAACTTTTTTGGGTGGTGGGAATTAATACAACCCACCTTCACAGTTCATGTTTTTCTTGATTACAAAGCATAAAGGATAGTTGTATGATAATTCTGGTTAGAATCCTAAAAAGTGGTTATATTTCCAACAATTTAGGTATGCCATAATACAAATAATGTGAGTAAATTTGCATCGCAATTAATGCAATAAGTTATGAGGCATATATTAATCCTTGCGCTCTTTGCACTTCATCTTGGTGCTTGCGCACAAAACAAGACAACGAATATGAACGAACAAAGCATCTCTATTACTCAGATATGGGATAAGACATTTCCATTGAGTGAGAAAGTTAATCACAAAAAAGTGACCTTTAAGACACAGTATGGATTTACCCTTGTGGCTGATCTCTATATTCCTAAAACCGATGAACTACAAAACAGTAAAACTGCAAAACCTGCATTAGTAGTAAGCGGCCCTTTCGGAGCAATCAAGGAGCAATGCTCAGGTCTTTATGCTATGAACATGGCAGAGCGTGGTTTTGTCACTCTCGCTTTTGACCCTTCGTTTACAGGAGAATCATCAGGTGAGCCTCG
>JAGHVI010000013.1 GCA_018064385.1 Candidatus Minthenecus merdequi | reverse complement strand
GACGATTTTGAAGTTTATTTTTAGCAGATTGCTGTGCGGAAGAAGGAAGCAATGCGGGCATTGTGACCGACTGACAAGCAGCAAGATGCAAAAATAAATTCAAAAGCGTCCAAATATGAACCATTCGCCTTGTAACTTAAAAACATAATTAATAGAACCACCCTTAAGTGATGTTCGAAGACATTATTTCTCAAATATCAGGCATCGCCAAACAACGTGTGGCTGCAGTCATACAGTTGCTTGGCGATGGCTGTACTATACCATTCATTGCTCGTTACCGCAAAGAGGCTACACAGAACCTTGACGAAGTCCAGATATCTGACATCGCTCACCATCTTGTTCGCCTTCAAAACCTTGCCAAACGTAAAGAATTTATTCTTGAATCAATTGAGAAACAGAATAAACTGACCGACGAGCTTCGTTCGCGAATTCTCAAATCTTGGGATGAAATCGAGATTGAGGACATCTATCTCCCTTACAAACAGAAACGTCGCACCCGTGCTACTATTGCTCGCGAAGCGGGTTGCGAACCTCTTGCCAAAATCATTATGACAGGTCGTGGCTTTCGTCTTGGCAATGCTCGCGATGAAAAACTCTGTGTCTGGACTGACGATGATATCAAAGGTGCTCAGGATATAATTGCTGAATGGGCTTCAGAAGATGAAACTGCACGTAACAATGTCCGTATGTTCTTCCGTCGCTCTGCTGTAATTGAATCTAAAAAATCTTCTTGCAAGGATATCCCTGATGAGGTTGTTATCAAATACAGTGACTGGTTTGATAAACGCATACCTCTCAATCGCTGTCCCTCTCACGCACTCCTCGCTATGCGACGTGGCGAGAATGAAAAAGTTCTCCGTGTGCGTATCCTTATTTCTGATGATGAGGCAATCGAACGTATTTCTCGTCTCTTCACAAAGCCTGGCAATCCGCATAATGGTATTATTCGCGAAGCTGTCGCAGATGGTTATGAACGACTGCTCCAACCTTCTATTGAAACTGAATTTGCCGCTTTGTCCAAACAGAAGGCGGATGAGGAGGCTGTGCGTGTTTTCCAGAATAACCTTAGACAACTCCTCCTTGCTTCGCCCCTTGGTCAGAAACGGCTCCTCGGTATTGACCCTGGTTTCCGCACTGGCTGCAAAGTCGTATGCCTTGATGCCCAGGGGCAACTCCTCCACCACGATGTCATAAACCTCCGCAATATAACAGCCTCCGAGACTCTCCTTACCCTCGACCGCCGCTATCACCTTGAGGCTGTCGCTATAGGCAACGGCACTGCCTCGCGCGAGACTGAACTCCTTGTCCGTGCCATCAATTTTGGCCATCAGATGCCCGTCTTTATGGTCAGCGAATCTGGCGCAAGCATTTATTCTGCATCTGACGTTGCTCGTGAGGAGTTCCCTGACTATGATGTCACTGTTCGTGGTGCTGTCAGCATCGGTCGTCGTCTTATGGATCCACTTGCAGAACTTGTCAAAATTGACCCTAAGTCAATTGGAGTAGGGCAGTATCAGCATGATGTTGACCAGACTCTGCTCCGTCGTGCGTTGGACGAGACAGTTATGTCGTGCGTAAACTCTGTGGGTGTCGAGGTCAACAATGCCTCAAAGCAGTTGCTTACATACGTTGCGGGCATTGGACCTAAACTTGCTGCAAACATAGTCAAATACCGTGACGAGAATGGTGCTTTTCCTAACCGCAAGTCGTTGTTGAAAGTGCCGCTGATGGGACCGAAAGCCTTTGAACAGTCTGCGGGTTTCCTTCGTGTACGTGAGTCTGCCGAACCTCTTGACCGCTCCGCCGTTCACCCTGAACGCTATGCCCTCGTCGAAAAAATGGCGAAAGATGCTGGCACGACAGTTGAGGAATTGATGACCTCTCCCGAGATGCGCAAACGAATAGACATCCGCCGTTACCTCAACGCACAGGTGGGAGTAGGTATGGAGACATTGACAGATATCATGCAGGAGTTAGAGAAACCAGGACGTGACCCTCGCACGCAGCTTGAGGAGTTCTCTTTCGACCCTAACGTCAAAACCATTGCCGACCTCAACCCTGGCATGCGTCTCCCTGGCATCGTCACCAACGTCACAAACTTCGGCTGTTTCATCGACCTCGGCATACACACCAACGGCTTGTTGCACATCTCCCGCATTCCCCATGGCAAAACCTTCACCATCGGCGAACACCTCGAAGTCACCGTCGAAAACATAGACTACGAAAGGAGTAGAATTGCATTAAAGCTGTAACTTTTATGGAATGGTCAAGAGATCAAGAAATCGTAGCATTGTATATGTACTGCCTTATTCCATTCAATAAAGTGAGTGGAACAAATCCCCACATAGTGAAAATGGCTAAGATAATTGGACGTCCTAATGCCAACTCCCTTAAAGCAAAAATAGGAAATTTTGGAAAATTCGACACCAATCTGAATGCTGTTGGTTTAGGACATTCTATCCATCTTGATGAAGAAATTTGGAACACATATAATGGACATTGGCAGGAACTTGAGGTTGATGCCTTGAAAATAATAAAGGAATTTCAAATGTCCACTAATGATGAGACTCAAACAGAAATGCCTTTTATTCCTATAGGCAAAGAACGTGAAGTTATCATAAAACAACGATTCAACCAACATCTGTTTAGGAATATGGTCTTATCGGCATACAACAATACATGCTGCATTACAGGATTGGCACGTCCAGAATTGATAGAGGCGTGCCATTATGCTTCCAAAAAAGTTCAAACCAGGTTTAGATTTCATAGAAAAGCATTTTAATAAATTCAAAAATGCAATATAACCATGGATGTTCAAGAATCCAATTTTTATTATTCAGCCATAAAAGAATGCTTAAAATTCAAAGATGAAGTGGATATTTGTGATTTATACAAATACAGAATTGGAGGAATTGGGTATAATGAATTAAGGTATTGTTCTATTGACAAAGATGGAGAGTTGGCATTTGAATCGAACAATGTCCACGACTATAAAAGAGGCGACACTTGTTACAAAATCTTTCGTTGGAAAGAATTGACAGATTACGAAATGTACACTCTGTATGAAGTTTTATGTAAAGGACAAAG
>JAGHVI010000169.1 GCA_018064385.1 Candidatus Minthenecus merdequi | reverse complement strand
GTTGAAGTTCCAGCCTCGAATCTCAAGAAGGAAATCACAAAAGTACTTTTTGACAAAGGCTACATTCTGAACTACAAGTTCGTAGAGGATGGTCCTCAGGGTACAATTAAAATAGCCCTCAAGTACGATCCAGTAAACAAAGTAAATGCAATCAAGAAGTTGCAGAGAGTGTCAACACCAGGTTTGCGTCAATACACAGGCTACAAAGAAATGCCACGTGTTTTGAACGGCTTGGGAATAGCTATTCTTTCGACATCAAAAGGAGTGATGACCGACAAAGAGGCTTCACAGGAAAAAGTTGGTGGCGAAGTATTGTGTTACGTTTATTAATTTGAGGAGGTAATATTATGTCAAGAATAGGAAAATTGCCAGTTCACCTCCCAAAAGGTGTTACAATGTCGATTAACGGCAATGTCGTTACAGTTAAAGGTCCAAAGGGCGAGTTGAAACAGGAAGTAAATCCAAACATTTCGGTTTCTATAGAAGGTGATGTATGTCATGTCACCCGTCCAAATGACGAGCGTGAAATGCGTGCAATGCACGGGCTTTATCGTGCGTTGATTCACAACATGGTTGTTGGTGTATCAGAGGGTTACAAGAAGACACTTGAGCTTGTTGGTGTCGGTTATCGTGCCAATGCTACAGGGCAAGTTCTTGAACTTTCTCTTGGTTACACTCACGCAATCTATATGGGTCTTGCACCTGAGATCAAGGTTCAAACAGTTTCTGAGCGTAATCAAAACCCATTGATTATCCTTGAGAGTTGTGATAAGCAGCTTCTTGGTCAGGTGTGTGCAAAGATTCGCTCATTCCGTATGCCAGAGCCTTATAAAGGTAAGGGTGTCAAGTTCCAGGGTGAATATATTCGTCGTAAAGCAGGTAAGACTGCTGGTAAGTAATTTAGTTAAAATAGATTATTATGGACCGCAAAATAGAAAGAAGACTCAAGATAAAGGCACACATCCGTCACACAGTGAACGGAACTGCCGAGAAACCTCGTTTGTCTGTTTTTCGCAGCAATGCGCAAATCTATGCTCAAATTATTGATGATGTTGCAGGCAAGACTCTTGTTGCAGCAAACTCGCTTGGTATAAAAGAGAAGATGACCAAGACAGAGGTAGCTGCAAAGGTTGGAGAGGCAGTTGCAAAAAAGGCATTGGAGGCAGGAATAAATAATGTAGTATTTGACCGTAATGGATTTTTGTATCACGGACGTGTAAAACAATTGGCTGATGCTGCTCGTTCTGCAGGCCTTAAATTCTAAGAAACTATGGCAGAAAATAATAAACAGAGAACAATGACGAGTGAGTCAGAGTTGGTGGACCGTCTCGTAGCAATCAATCGTGTAACAAAGGTTACCAAGGGAGGTCGTGCCTTCAGTTTCGCTGCCATCGTAGTTGTCGGTGACGGCAATGGACTTGTTGGATGGGGTCTCGGTAAGGCAGGAGAGGTTTCTGCTGCTATCCAAAAAGGAGCTGATGCAGCTAAGAAGAATCTTATTAAGGTTCCAGTTCACAATGGTACAATTCCGCATGAGCAGATTGCCCGTTATGGTGGTTCAGAGGTGTTCCTTCACCCAGCATCAGCTGGTACTGGACTCAAGGCAGGTGGTGCAATGCGTGCTGTGCTTGAGAGTGCAGGAGTGAAAGACCTTCTTGCAAAGAGCAAAGGGTCGTCGAACCCACACAACCTTGTAAAGGCAACTTTTGCTGCACTTGCTGAAATGCGTGATGCTTACACTGTAGCTCAGAACCGAGGAATCAGCCTCACTAAGGTATTCAAAGGTTAAACCCTAAAACAATTGTAATAATATGGCTACAATAAAAATACAGCAAGTCAAAAGTAGAATTAAGTGTTTGAAGAATCAGAAGCGCACACTTGATGCACTAGGACTTCACAAGATGAACCAGGTTGTTGAGCACGAAGACGTCCCTTCAATAATGGGTATGGTTGAGCGAGTAAAACATTTGGTTAAGGTAATCAGATAAGTTGAACCAATAAATTAAGTTACGATATGAATTTGTCTAATTTAACACCTGCATACGGGTCAAACAAAGACGATAAGCGTATTGGACGCGGACCTGGCTCAGGCAAGGGAGGTACTTCAACCCGTGGTCACAAGGGTGCTAAGTCCCGTTCAGGTTACAAGCGTAAAATAGGTTTCGAGGGTGGTCAGATGCCTTTGCAGCGTCGTTTGCCTAAGTTTGGATTCAATCCGTTGAATCATAAAGAATACAAAGGCATCAATATTTCAACTCTTCAGACACTTGCAGAGTCTAAGGGTTTTGAAAAAATTGATGTTGCAACTCTTATTGAGTGCGGTATGATACGCAAGAATCAACTTGTCAAGATTCTTGGCAACGGAGAACTTAAAGTAAAACTCGAAGTAACCGCACACGCTTTCTCAAAATCAGCTGAAGCGGCAATCACTGCAGTTGGTGGTAGCGTGATAAAACTCTAAAACACAATGAAATTTATAGAGACACTGAAAAATATCTGGAGAATACAGGAACTACGTGTTAAATTGGTATATACATTACTTTTTATCCTTATTTATCGATTTGGCTCCTTTATTGTATTGCCAGGTATTAATCCTGAGAGTTTGACCCGTCTTCAAGAGCAGACAGCCGGTGGTCTTATGTCACTGCTTGATATGTTCTCAGGAGGAGCATTCTCGAATGCATCAATCTTTGCGCTTGGTATTATGCCATATATCTCGGCATCTATTGTCATGCAATTGCTGGCAATCGCAATTCCATATTTCAAGAAAATGCAGATGGAGGGAGAGAGTGGCCGTAACAAGATTAATCGTTGGACAAGATACTTGACCGTGATAATTCTTTTGTTCCAAGGGCCTTCATATCTTGTCAACCTCAATGTGCAGATGAGATATGCAGGTGCCTCTATGCCTGATGGTTTTTGGTTCTCTTTCTCTTCGACACTGATTCTTTGTGCAGGTTCGATGTTTGTAATGTGGCTTGGAGAGCGTATGACCGATCGTGGAATTGGTAATGGTATCTCCATGCTCATTATGATAGGTATTATAGCACGTTTCCCTGGAGCATTTATGAAGGAATTCGCTTCACGCCTTGGCGATGCAGGCGGAGGTTTAATTATGTTGCTTGCTGAGATTATCATTCTTCTTCTTGTCATTGCAGCATCTATCCTTCTTGTGCAGGGTACTCGCAAGGTGCCAGTACAGTATGCTAAGCGTGTTATGGGCAATAAACAGTATGGAGGTGTTCGTCAGTACATTCCTCTCAAGGTAAATGCAGCAGGTGTGATGCCAATCATTTTTGCTCAGGCTATTATGATGTTGCCTATAATGTTTGCAGGCTTTAACCCAGATAAGTTCAATAGTGGGTTTATGCATGCGTTTATGGACAACAATGGCGTGTGGTACAATTTGGTATTTGCATTGCTCATAATTCTCTTTACATACTTTTATACTGCAATTACCATCAATCCTACACAGATGGCTGAGTCTATCCAGCAAAACAATGGGTTCATTCCAGGTGTTAAGCCAGGAAAACAGACGGCTCATTATATTGATACAATAATGTCACGCATCACTTTGCCAGGTTCTATATTCTTGGCAATAGTAGCAATTATGCCAGCTTTTGCAAGTTTGCTTGGCATAACTCGCGAGTTTGCGCAATTCTATGGTGGTACGTCATTGCTCATCCTTGTGGGTGTGGTTTTGGATACGCTCCAGCAGATTGAAAGTTACTTGTTGATGCGTCATTGTGATGGTCTAATGCAGTCTGGCAGAATCAAGGGACGTACAGGCTCGATGGCAGCATATTGATAAGTAGAGATGATATATTTGAAGACAGCTGAGGAGATTGAGTTGCTCCGAGAGAATAACGTACTGGTTTGCAAAACCCTTGCAGAGGTTTCGAGACATATTAAAGCAGGCGTTACAACAGCTGAACTTGACAGAATAGCTGAGGAGTTTATCCGTGACAATGGTGCGACTCCGGCATTCAAAGGGTATAATGGGTTTCCGGCATCTATCTGTGCGTCAGTAAACGAGCAGGTAGTGCACGGAATACCATCCGATAAGGTAGTGCTGAAAGATGGTGACATCATTTCGGTGGATTGCGGCACGTTTATGAAAGGTTTCGTTGGCGACTCAGCCTACACCTTTGCTGTCGGAGAAATTTCTGACGAAGTCAAGCGTTTGCTTCGGATCACCAAAGAGTCATTGTTCAAAGGAATAGAGAAAGCTGTTGAAGGCAATAGGATTGGCGATATTGGACATGCGGTACAATCTTATTGTGAAGAGCGAGGCTATTCCGTGGTACGTGAGATGGAAGGACATGGTGTTGGGCGGGTGATGCACGAGGCTCCTGGAGTTCCCAATTTCGGCAAGCGAGGTTCGGGAGTTATGCTCAAGGAGGGTATGACGATATGCATCGAACCAATGATAAACATGGGACGCAAAGACCTTATGTTTGGACGAGATGGGTGGAGCACTTGGGCAAAAGACCGCAAACCATCAGCACACTTTGAGAATGCTGTAGCAGTACGTCGGGGAAAAGCAGATATATTATCGGACTTTTCAATAATAGAGGCAGTACTTGCCGAAATGGGAAGAGAGTTTTAAACATTACACAAGTTATATGGCAAAACAAGCAGACATAGAGATTGACGGCACAATAGTCGAAGCCCTTTCGAATGCAATGTTCAGGGTTGAACTGGAGAATGGTCATCAAATCATAGCGCATATCTCGGGCAAAATGCGAATGCACTACATAAAAATTTTGCCTGGCGATAAGGTGCGTGTCGAAATGTCACCATACGACCTGACGAAAGGTCGAATATCGTTCAGATATAAATAAAAAAGGTATTTGTGGTTCTGTTGTGTCATCTATTACTCAATCGGCCATGACATGACAGATAACGCAGGTGTCAATTAAAATACAAATAAAAATGAAAGTAAAAGCTTCCATCAAAAGACGTAATGATGACTGCAAGATAGTTCGCAGGAAAGGACGTCTGTATGTTATTAACAAAAAGAACCCTAAGATGAAAATGCGTCAGGGTTAAAACAATTAATTAAAAACTATGGCTATAAGAATTGTCGGAGTAGATTTGCCCCAGAACAAGCGAGGGGAAGTCGGATTGACTTATATCTACGGAATAGGTCGTAGCAGCGCACGTAAAATTCTCACCGAGGCAGGTGTGGATTTTGACATCAAAGTTCAGGATTGGACAGATGATCAAGCTGCAAAAATTCGTGAAATCATTGGTGCTAACTACAAAGTTGAGGGTGATCTTCGTTCGGAGACACAACTCAACATCAAGCGACTGATGGATATTGGTTGCTATCGTGGAGTGCGTCATCGTCTTGGTTTACCATTGCGTGGACAGAGTACAAAAAACAATGCGCGTACACGAAAAGGTAAGAAAAAGACAGTTGCAAACAAGAAAAAGGCAACTAAGTAATTAACTGTTTAAAATTGTAGTTAGACATGGCAAAGAAAACAGTAGCAGCAAAGAAAAGAGTGGTAAAAGTTGACGGTGTAGGCCAGTTGCACGTTCACTCTTCTTTCAACAACATCATTGTAACTATCTCAAACGGAGAGGGTCAAGTTATTTCGTGGTCATCAGCTGGTAAGATGGGTTTTCGTGGTTCAAAAAAGAATACTCCATACGCAGCACAGATGGCAGCACAGGATTGTGCAAAGGTAGCTTTCGACCTTGGTTTGCGTAAAGTAAAGGCATACGTAAAAGGTCCAGGTAATGGTCGCGAGTCAGCTATTCGTACCGTGAATGGGGCTGGCATTGAAGTGACAGAGATAATCGACGTTACACCACTTCCTCATAATGGATGTCGTCCTGCAAAACGTCGTCGTGTATAATCATATAAAATAAAAGAGAAATGGCAAGATATACAGGACCAAAAACAAGAATTGCGCGTAAGTTTGGGGAACCAATCTTCGGACCAGATAAATCGCAGGCTCGTCGTAATTATGCCCCAGGCCAGCATGGTAATACTCGTAAACACAAAGTATCAGAATATGGTACACAGTTGAGAGAGAAGCAGAAAGCCAAATACACATACGGTGTTTTGGAGAAACAGTTCCGCAACCTTTTTGAAAAAGCACAGACCAAGAAGGGTGTCACTGGTGAAATTCTTCTTCAGTTGCTTGAATCGCGTCTTGACAACGTAGTTTATCGTTTGGGTATTGCTCCAACTCGTCCAGCTGCCCGTCAGTTGGTTCTTCATCGTCACATAGTAGTTGACGGAGAGGTTGTAAACATTCCATCTTACTCATTGAAACAGGGTCAGATTGTTGGGGTACGCGAGCGTGATAAGTCAATGGTAGTTATTGCAGATGCGTTGAGTGGTTTTAACCACAGCAAGTATCCTTGGATAGAGTGGGATGAGAACACTATGGCAGGGAAATTCCTTCATACTCCAGAGCGTGCTGACATTCCAGAAAACATCAAGGAACAATTAATTGTTGAGTTGTATTCTAAATAAAAAGTGAAATTATGGCAATATTAGCATTTCAACAACCAGAGACGGTAATCATGGTTGAGGCGACTGACTTCTATGGTAAATTCGAGTTCCGTCCGCTAGAACCAGGTTTTGGTATTACTATCGGTAATGCTTTGCGCCGTATTTTGCTTTCTTCGCTCGAAGGTTTTGCAATCTCGTGCATAAAAATCGAAGGCGTTGACCACGAGTTCGCCACAATTCCAGGCGTTATAGACGATGTGACTAATATCATTCTCAACCTAAAGCAGGTTCGTCTGAAACGTATTGTTGAAGATGCAACAGAGGAGAAGATTACCATCAATGTCAGTGGTCGCGAAGAGTTACGCGCAGGCGATTTCAATGCTGCAATGCAGAATTTTGAAGTTTTGAATCCAGAGTTGGTAATCTGTCGTATGGATCCTTCAGCATCTTTCAATATGGAGATGACAATCATCAAGGGTCGTGGTTATTTGCCAGCAGACGAGAACCCATACGTTACACCTGAGATTGGTGTGATTCCAATAGATGCAATTTTCACACCAATTCGCAATGTAAAGTTTGCTTCTCAGCCATATCGTGTTGAACAGAAGACAGACTACGAGAATCTGATTATAGAGATTACAACAGATGGTTCCATTCATCCAAAAGAGGCTCTTAAAGAGGCAGCCCGTATTCTTATTCAGCACTTTATGTTATTCTCGGACGAGCGCATAGCAATTGACCTTGAGGGTAACAATGGGGTTGAGGAGTTCAACGAGGAGATTCTTCACATGCGTCAGTTGTTGAAGACCAAGTTAGTTGACCTTGACCTTTCGGTACGTGCATTGAATTGCTTGAAGGCAGCTGATATTGAGACTCTTGGTGAGCTTTGCAGAATTAATCGTACTGAATTGTTGAAGTTCCGAAACTTTGGTAAGAAGTCACTTACTGAGTTGGATGCAAAACTTGATTCGTTGAACCTGCAGTTCGGCATGGATCTTACAAAATACAAACTTGATAAAGAGTAATTAAAATGAGACATAATTGTAAATTCAATCATTTGGGGCGTACAGATGCACATCGCGCTGCTATGTTGTCGAATATGGCTACATCGCTGATTATGCACAAGCGTATCAGTACTACCACAGCCAAGGCTAAGGCTCTCAAGGTTTATGTTGAGCCACTCTTGACCAAGGCAAAAATAGACACTACACAATCACGTCGTTTAGTGTTCCAGAAACTTCAGAGCAAAGAGGCAGTTACCGAACTTTTCCGCGAAGTAGCTCAAAAGATAGCTAACCGTCCAGGTGGGTACACACGTATTCTTCGCACAGGAAATCGTCTTGGAGATGCTGCCGAGATGTGTATCATTGAGCTTGTTGATTATAATGAGAATATGCTCAAGGAGAAGGCAACCAAGAAGGCTACCCGTACTCGTCGTAGCAAGAAATCGAGTGCAGCTCCTGTTGCCGAGGCTCCTGCAACTGAGACACCTGCTGCTGAGTAACTCAGTCTAAATCATCAATAGAAAGAGGACTTCATTTTTTAGAAGTTCTCTTTTTTTTGTTTTTATAATGGTATTGATTTGACGAGGTCGTAAGTAAAGGAGGAAAAATTTCGATTATAATACGGTTCTCGAAAAATTTCCGAAGTCAGGAATCATATTTACTGTCCGTAGCGAGTTGGCTGTAAGTGGTTGATAATCCTATTTACTGTCCGTAGCGAGTTGGTTGTAAGTGGTTGATAAACATATTTACTGTCCGTAGCGGGTTGGTTGTACAAAGGTAAGGAATTCAAGTTTCTTATGTTATGTTCTGGATAGAAGCCATTACCTTGAAGGTATGCATTGTTGTCGCTGATATACCGAACACTTC
>JAGHVI010000058.1 GCA_018064385.1 Candidatus Minthenecus merdequi | reverse complement strand
TTTGCAGCCGATTTAGGAGAGATGGCAGAGTGGTCGATTGCATCGGTCTTGAAAACCGACGTACTGAGAGGTACCGGGGGTTCGAATCCCTCTCTCTCCGCAAAAAAATTAAATTTACTAACAATGAAAAAGGGTATTCATCCAGAAAGCTATCGTCCCGTAGTGTTCAAAGACATGTCGAACGAAGAAATTTTCTTCTCCCGTTCAACAGTTGCTACGAAAGAAACCATCGATATTGATGGGGTAACTTACCCACTTGTGAAGCTTGAGATTTCTAGCTCTTCACATCCATTCTACACTGGCAAAAGCAAACTTGTTGATACTGCCGGTCGTGTTGATAAGTTCCTCAGCAGATATCAAAATCGTCAAAGCCGCAATAAGAAATAAGCTTTGTTCGTGTTTCAAAGATATGAGAGTCCGCTTCGCCACGAAACGGACTCTTTTCACGTTATCATTTTAGGGTGGTTCTATTAATTATGCTATTAAGTTACAATGCGGATGGTTCATGATTGGAAAAGGTCGGCTGCACTCGGCATATCTAAACAAGTTTATATCTGCTCTCGTTTGCACGACCTTTGGACGCTTTTGAATTTACTTTTTGATAAATTACGCTGCACCTCAGCAATACAAGCAAAGTTTGATTGCTTTCGGTTTGTCGTCAGTTCAGTCGGTCACATAGCCCGCATTTACCTCCGTCGCAATCAGAGATTGCTCCCCTCGCTGCGGCTGTTTTGATAAAAAGCAAAACTATAAATGCCTTGATACGCACTTCTTTCGCACAGCAATCTGCTAAAAATAAACTTCAAAATCGTCTCAACCTAATTAATAGAACCACACTTGAAGTTTATAAATTATCGTCTGAATTTCCAACGTTTATGCGACCAAAGATAAAGTCCTGGTTGCTTGCGTATGTCTTCTTCGAGCAGAGAGAAGTATTTCTGCAATAACTCTTGACGATCGTGTGCTTTAATCTCTTCTATTATACCAGTATAACGCATCCAGCCATCTTTTCGTATATGGAGATATGTTACGGGCATATTTGTTTTTAATGCCAATGATGCCCAAGCTCCTATAGCTGGTGTATCAATTCCAAAGAATTTCACCCAGTCGCAGTTCTTATCAGATTTCGGAGACTGATCTGTGATGAAGGAGAAAAGGTGAGGTTTGCCTTCGTTGTGCTTGGCCATTAGTATTTTTCGTGCAACATCGTGATGCTCAATCAGGAGAATTCCGAAACGTCCTCTTATCTTGATAAACAACTTATTAAAAAAATTGTTATGCAATTTTTTGTAGATAGCAGAAGTATAAAAATCGTGTGTCCACAGAGGTGCGCTTCCGACAAAATCCCAATTGCCATAATGTCCGAAAACGTTTATTTGATTACCCCGTTCCCGTGCAATTGTGTCAACTAAATCAATGTTTGCAAACGTAAACATTTTTCTCATCCTTTTTTTAGACACAAATGTCATAGCAATGGACTCTTTTGCCATATCTACGAAATGGTGATAAAAATCTTTTTCGTAACGCTCAAGAGTCTTATCGTCAGTATCGGGAAATGCCAAACGAAGGTTGCTTCGTACCACCTTCCTTCGGTATCTGATAATATATCTAAGCAGGAAATACAGCATGTTTTACTCGTAATATCCTTCAAGTTTTCCGTATTCGTACTCCTGCTCGATAATAGCATTAACTTGTTCTTCGCTGAGCGAAAACATATTCTCTTTACGAACAGCGGCTATAATGTAGTTGAACATATCATCCTCGGATATTTCAGCATCTTCATTATTGTCGTCAACGAGGTTGTTGTCGGCATAATACTCGCAGATGAGGTCAAGGACATACTGAATGTCATTGTCTGTGACGTTCAGTTTTGAGTCAATGTGTTGTAAAATATATGCGATGCACTTTGAATCATCGCAAATGTCATCAAAAATATCGCTCATAGTTGTTATTTAGTTTAGTTGTTTACATTGCTCTTCACTCAAGTGAGCAATCTGCTAAAAATAAACCTTAAATCGTCTCAACTTAATTTATAGAACCACTCTTAAGATACTTGTCAAGCCAGTTGAAGAAACGACGCTGCCAGAGGATACCGTTTTGTGGTTGGAGTACCCAATGGTTTTCGTCTGGGAATATAAGCAATTCAGCATCAAGACCACGAAGTTTTGCTGCATTGTAAGCAGCCATACCCTGAGAAGCAAGAATGCGGTAATCCTTCTCGCCATGGATAACCATTATAGGGGTGTCCCACTTGTCAACAAAACGGTGAGGCGAGTTGGCATAGGTATTGGCGGTAACAGGTTCCCAATATGCACCACCGAGATCCCAGTTGACGAAGAACATCTCTTCTGTTTCAAGATACTGTTGCTCAAGGTTGAACATACCATCGTGGGCGATGAAAGCCTTAAAACGCTTGTTGTGGTGACCAGCCATCCAAAAAGATGTATAACCACCGAATGATGCACCAACGCAACCTCGATGTGCAGTATCGACGTAAGATTCAAGAGACACTGTATCAATAGCAGTAAAGAGGTCAGTCATGCACTGTCCTCCATAATCGCCAGAGATTTGCTCAAGCCATTCCTGACCAAAACCAACAAGTCCGCGGCGGTTAGGAGCAACGATGATATAATCGTTAGCAGCCATCATTTGAAAATTCCAACGGTAACTCCAGAATTGGCTTACAGGCGATTGAGGTCCACCTTCGCAGTAGAGTAGTGTAGGGTATTTCTTACTTGCATCGAATTGTGGAGGGAAGATTACCCAGACAAGCATCTTTTTGCCGTCAGTTGTTGTAATCCAACGTTCGGTTACTTCGCCCATAGTCAATTGATCAAGGATAGCCTTGTTCTCGAATGAAATCTGAGTCTCTACACCGCTATTTATATCTATACTATAAATCTCGTTAGGCATTGACATTGAGTGACGTACACCGAGCAGTTTATCGCCGGTAAGTGCAATTTGCTCATAGTCGTGAACGCCTTGGGTGATGGTGCGGAACTCTTTGGTGGCTATGTCAACTACGTAAATCTGGAACTCGCCGTGCCAACAGCTTGTGAAATAGATTTGCCTGTCGTCGGCTGACCAGTTGAGTGTGCCTACGCATTGGTCGAAATCAAGGGTGAGGTCAGTGCGTTCGCCAGTAGTCATATTTTGTATAAAGAGGCGATTTTTGTCGCTTTCATAACCATCATGTTCCATGCTTTCCCAAGCCATCATTGTGCCATCGTGCGAGAATACAGGGTTAATATCGTAACCCATCATACTATCAGTGAGGTTTTTGATGGTTTTGCCAATTGCTATGTCGTATAGATATATGTCATTGTTGGTTGAAAGTGCATAGTCAATACCTTTCTTTTTCTTGCAAGTGTAGGCGATATGTTTGCCGTCAGGGGTGAATGTAATTTGCTCAGCACCACCGAAAGGTTTTACTGGGGATTCGTATGGTTCACCTTCAAGAATATCGCGAGCATTTGTAAGAATCTCGCCATCATAGTCATAAACAAAAGGATGTGGAACATTATCTGTCCACTCGTCCCAATGCTTATACATCAAGTCAGTAACTATACGACCTGTTGTTTTGTCAAGGTCTGGATAGATATCTGTGGCAGTCTCACCATATTTAACATTATGAATCAAGATAACGTGCTTTGAGTCTGGTGCATAGATATAATCAATGACATTTTTCTCGCCATTAGAAATTTGACAACGCTGTGAGCCATCAGAGTTCATTTCCCAGAGTTGCATAATGTTGTTGTCATCAGCACTAACGAAAGCGATTTTTTCGCCATTCTTCACCCATTTTGCAGCAAATTCGCTTTTTATTGTTTTTGTAATCTGCTGAACACCAGTACCGTCAACATTCATAATGAAAAGTTCGCGGTTGGATTTGTTTTTTTTGACGCTGTAATACTGAACGCCATAGATGACTTTTTTGCCGTCAGGCGAGACCTGAATGTCACTCAAACGACCAAATGCCCATAGTACTTCTGCACTCATTCGTCCATTTTCAACTTTGATTTCATTGCGACCTATATATGCAGGGTCATTGCTTTCGTCGATAACATCGCCTTTTGACTTCATATTGCATGAAGCAAGGGTAGTGGCTACAAGTGCCATAACCAAAAAATTTTTTATGTTCATAAAATAATAAATAATGTGTTTGTTCATTTAATATAGGCATTAGTTTTGGTAACTGTTTAGGCAAGCGATTTCGGATGCCCAAAGAGATTCATTAGGTGTTTCGAGAATCAGTGGAATTTCCTCAAACCAAGGGCTTTTCACTATACGTTCAAAACATTTTGTTCCTATAAGTCCTTCTCCAATAGATGCATGACGGTCAACGCGTGAGGCTTTTGCTTTCAGAGAATCATTGATATGCATACCTTTCAGATAATTAAAACCAATGACTTCGTCAAAATGTTTCCAAGTATTTTCAAAGCCTTCTTCTGTAACTAAATCATAGCCAGAGGCAAAAGCATGCTGAGTGTCAATGCAGACACCGACACGGCTTTTGTCGTCAATACGGTCGATTATGTACCTAAGTTGCTCGAATTTATAGCCAAGGTTAGAACCTTGACCAGC
Organism: Candidatus Minthenecus merdequi; assembly: GCA_018064385.1. Classification (GTDB taxonomy): domain Bacteria; phylum Bacteroidota; class Bacteroidia; order Bacteroidales; family Paludibacteraceae; genus Aphodosoma; species Aphodosoma merdequi. The sequence goes on along the minus strand of JAGHVI010000058.1, from coordinate 17,967 downwards.
AGTGTTTTCCAGTACTGCTGTAACACCTTCGGAACGTTCTAGAATCCAATTTATGCTGGTAGCAATTGTGTCAAGACACTTCTCCTCGCTGATTTTTTTCAGGTGCGAACCTGGGTGAAAATTCAAACGATCAAGACCAAGTTGTTCACAACGATGCACCTCGTCGAGTAAAGAGTTGCGACTCTTTTCGAGTACTTCACCATCTGGAGAACCGAGATTTATCAAATAACTATCGTGAGGTAGAATTTGTTTTGCTGTATATCCATATTCGGTACAATATGCCTTGAATTTTTCGATAGAAGATGCTGTAAGAGGTGAGGAAAACCATTGACGTTGGTTTTTAGTGAAAAGTGCAAAGGCTGTTGCACCAATAAGATGTGCATTCTGAGGGGCGTTTTCGACACCTCCAAATGCAGAAACGTGTGCACCTATATATTTCATTATTCAACAACTCTTACCATAACATACTGAGGACGAACGAGGTACTCAACATCGAAATGACGATGAAGGTTTGTTTTTGTCTCGTAGGCAGTCAGATGACCGTCAAGATATGTCATGAATGGTTCAATATGTATGTCGTTTATAGGGTCAAGGCCTTCTATGTCAAGCAGTTTGTATATAGCTTCCTTGGTTGCCCACATAACAGCAAGTTGTGGTTTCTCGCATTGAAAATTGACAAAAGCAAGTTCGTGTGGTGTTAGAAATTTGTTCTTTACACGCAGAAGACGATCGGAGATTCGTTCAATGTCTATACCAACATGCTTAGTGGGGTGAGTGAGGACAGTTACCCATTCGCCTGTGTGAGAGATGGATATATTCATATCTTCACCTTCTACTATTGGTTGCCCAGAAGGTTTATATGTAATTGATAGTTTCTTGCCAGTCATCTCGTTGAGCGTACAACGTGAGGCGAGGAACTCGCATTTTCGTTTGATGCTGGTGAACTCAGAAACTTTTTCGATAACGAAAGGATCATTATCCAATCTTTCAAGTAATTCATCTACATCTTCGGTGATGTTCCATAAGGCGAAAGACGAACCGTCTGCGAATGTTTTTTTCTCTATAATCATTATAGTACTATTTTTTCCATCTCAGTGTCTCTATGATATGCACAATGTCGTTTTCGATGTATATAGCGCAAGGCATAATCGAATCGTAATTAGGTAAGTTATTGAAATATACTGCGCCACGAAGAAAATTGTGTGTTGAATCTGTTATATAGAATTGAGCAGGCGAGGCAGCGTTTCCCGTGAGCTCGTACATTACACCATAAATGTGGTTGATTGAGTCTTCGTAATAAGACTCGATAATGTTGTCAGCGCGAATGGTGTGATTATAGACAAGCGTGCGACTCTCTTCGGTGACGGTTTGTAATTGGTCAGGTGTGATGTGTTTGTAACTTAAGTGAATGGTTGCATTCAGTTTTGGATAGACGACATTTATCCATTTGTCGGTAACATCGGAAAAATGCGAATCTGTCTTGTCTGGATGGCTGTTCACATTAATCTGTGTGTAGTATGGACCGAGGGAGTCAATTTCATAGTATTTTATTGGAGGCAGTTCAATTCTGAAATAAGCATATGGTTTTGGCTGATAATTACCATCGCAAGCGAATAATACGGTGAGAATTGTCAACATAAATATACAAAATGTGACGTTGCGTATTATTTTTTTTGATAGTAAACTTGTTGTTTGACTATTGCTCGTTATATGTTGAAGGAAGATACTAATTTTTGTCATTTTCGGTAGGTTTGTCAAGTAGTGTAAGTTTGACTTTCAATATTCTGCGAGCATCAAGTTCGGTTATTTCGAAATCAAGGTTGTTGAACAAGACGTGTTCATTGAGTTCAGGAAAATCTCCGTTGATGTTCAATATAAGACCTGCGAGTGTGTCTGCATCTTCAAGGTGTTCTTCGAACATATCAAAATCAAAATCTAAAGAGCGAATGAAATCAGAGAGTGGAATTCTTGCCTCGTATAAGTATGTTCGGTCATCAATTCGGGAATAAAGTTTAGTCTCGTTATCATATTCATCGCTGATGTCGCCAACGACCTCTTCTAACACGTCTTCCATAGTTACAAGACCTGATGTTCCTCCAAACTCGTCAACGACTATGGCCATGTGTACGCGGTTTTTCTGAAAATCCTGCAGAAGGTCGTCTATTTTTTTCGTTTCGGGTACAAAATATGCTTGGCGAATAAGTGTCTGCCATTTGAAAGTTGAGCCTTTTCCGATAAAAGGGATTAAGTCTTTGGCGTAGAGGATACCTCGTATGTTATCGTATGACCCTTTGTCAAGAATAGGGATACGGGAGTATTCGTGTTCGTTGATACAGCTAATTACGTTGTCAAATGAGGAGGTGGAGGGGATAGTTATCATCTCCATACGTGGTGTCATAACGCTAGCTGCAGTAAGATTGCCGAAATTTACAATGCCGTGGAGGATGTCTTTGTCTTCTTCGATAGTGTTTTCTGTAAGTTCGAGTGCTTGCGAGAGTTCATCCATCGAAAGGCTGTCGTGGTGGTGACTAAGACGTTTATGAAGAAAATCTGTTGAATTTACAAGTATGTAGTTGAAAGGTTTAAGGATTGTTTTCAGTGAAGAAATAGGACGTGATGAAAGGCGGCACATAGTCATTGTATGCTGCTTTGCGAAGATTTTTGGCATAATCTCACCAATCAAGAGGATTATGAAAGTGATTGTGACTGTCTCGACAAAAAAGCCAAGCCAAGGATTATTTGTGAAATCAAAGATGTCGGCGATGAGGATTGACGAGAGGACTATAATTGCAATGTTGACAAAATTATTGGTTATTAAGATTGTAGCAAGGAGATATTGAGGATCGTCTAATAATTCAAGAATAAGTTTGGAGGTAGAGTTACCGTTTTCGTCGAGTTCCTCTTTTTGGTTAGGAGAAAGAGAGAAGTACGCCACCTCAGAGGCAGAGACGAATGCAGAGCAAAACAAGAGAATAACAAGCAAAATTATTATAGAGACAAATGACATGTTAGATAGAGCGTAAGATGTTGTTGCAATAAAATGGAGACGCAAGAAATGATGCGTCTCCATAAAACAATATTGTCAACTTCAGAAGGTCTGAGGAAAATCGTTGTTTTCAGCATTAAGTTGTTCAGTTTCGACAGGAGTTTCGACCTGTTCTGGCTGAGTAGCGGGTTGTTGGAATTGCTGCTGTTGAGCAGGTTGTTGGTATTGCTGCACAGGGGAAAGAATTTGGATGTTGTCGGCGTAAATTTCTGTAATGTATCTGCGCACGCCAGTCTTGTCGTCATAGATGCGAGTCTTTAGTTTTCCCTCGACATAAAGTTTAGTACTCTTGTGAATGTACTTTTCGGCAATTTCTGCAAGATTTCTCCATACTACAATAGAATGCCATTCGGTGCGATCTGGAACCTGAGTTCCATTAGACATCGTGTAACCACGCTCAGTTGTGGCCAAAGGAAAATTAGCAACGCGAACATCATTTTCAAGGTAACGTACATCAGGATCTTTTCCTACGTTACCAATAAGGATAACTTTGTTTACTGACATAAATGTGATAAATTAGAAAGTTGTAGTTAAAAAGTTTGGTTGAAAAAATTCAGTTTGCAAAGGTACAAATAATTTTTTATATACACAACTATTAATAAAAAAAAGTGCCGAAATTTTTTTTGAAAATAAATTGTTGATTATGATGGTTATTTCAAAAAAATGTTGTACCTTTGCAACTCGATTTCGGACGTTTTGTTTTGTCACGTTCCGTCAAGCGATAATTAGTATAATTAATAATAATCTCAAAAATCTTTTGTTATGACTAAAGCAGAAATTGTAAACGAAATTGCCAAGAACACAGGCATTAATCGTGATGACGTCCTCAAAACCGTTGAGGCATTTATGGAGTCAGTAAAGGGCTCATTGGCACAGAACGAAAATGTTTATCTGAGAGGTTTTGGTAGCTTCATTGTTAAAGAACGCGCTGAAAAAACAGCTCGTAACATCTCAAAGAATACTACTATCACAATCCCAGCACACAAAATTCCAGCATTTAAACCTTCAAAGGAATTCACTGCACAGGTGAAGTAATCGATAGAAATAGTCACATAAACAACTTTATAAACTTTTATAGTTATGCCAAACGGTAAGAAACATAAAAGACATAAAATGTCAACGCACAAGCGTAAAAAAAGACTGAGAAAGGATCGTCATAAGAAGAAAAAGTAAGATTTAATCTTCCTTATTTCGGATGAGAAGTCTTAGTGAGAATAAGCAAACTCTCGGAAATTTCCTTTTGTCGGACATTTTTTGGGGTTTGCTTTTCCATTTTTTTGTTATGGGTGGTTCTATTAATTAGGTTGAGACGATTTTGAAGTTTATTTTTAGCAGATTGCTGTGCGGAGGAAGGGAGCAATGCGGGCATTGTGACCGACTGACAATCAGCAAGATACAAAAATAAATTCAAAAGCGTCCAAAGGTCGTGCAAACGAGAGCAGATATAAACTTGTTTAGATATGCTGAGTGCAGCCGACCTTCTCCAATTATGAATCATCCGCCTTGCAACTTAAAAACATAATTAATAGAACCACCCTTAATACCTTTTTTATGGAAAAATCCTGTCCTCGTTGCTCTCGTTCCTTTAAATGCAATCACGATGATATAATTCATTGCCAATGCTCAAAGGTTCAACTCACTTTCGCTGCTTCTCACTATATTAAACATCAGTACAACGACTGCCTTTGTGGCGGTTGCTTGCGCGACATCAATGACAATCATCACCCCTATGCAATGTACATCCACGGTTTTGCCAGTGGAGCTGCTTCTACATCTTCTCTCACTGTCGCAAAAAGAATAACAGGCTATGATTGGATTAAACCCGAACTCCCTCTAAACCCTTACGACGCACTCAATCTTCTAAACGAATATGCTGTTGCTTTCCGCCCTGAGCTTATCGTCGGTACTTCAATGGGTGGTATGTTCGCTTGTTTTGTCAACGCTCCTTGGGCTATCAAAGCTGTTATCAATCCTGCTATGGAAATGGATAGATCTCTTCGCAGAACCGGTTATGGCAAATTCGATTTCTTATGTCATCGCGAGGACGGCATACAGTGTGGTGTAATTGACGAACCGCTTGTTCGCAGTTACGAGGCTTTCCGCTCATCTCACCAATTATCCCCTGGTGTTACCAATATCTGTGTTATGTCAACCGATGATGAACTGTTGGGACACGAAATGACGAAAAAAAATGGTGCTCTACTCTCCGAAAATGGCTTCACAGTTGTCTATGGAGATAAGTTCGGTCATCGAATAAATGAACAAACTACTAGTTTACTACTTGATGCCTTAAGGTCAAATGCCTGATATTCCGATGTATAAAACCTTTGAAAAAATATTTAGAAAATAATTGCCAAAACATTTGGCAAACCCAGAAAAATGTCGTACCTTTGCAGTCGCAAAACAAAAACGAGGTGTGGTAGTTCAGCTGGTTAGAATACATGCCTGTCACGCATGGGGTCGCGGGTTCGAGTCCCGTCCGCACCGCAACAAAAAAGAGGATTTTCCTTTCGGAATCTCCTCTTTTTTTCTCAACTGTTATGATTGATTGGAAAGATAAACTCGCTGCTGCAACTGGCTATGAGCCATCTCTTGATGTTTCTTCTATCTCTCCCGAAGAATCTTCCCCTCTCACTACGCCCAAAAATCAGCATAGACTCCGTGTCTCTATCCAACGTGCTGGTCGTGCTGGAAAAACCGTTACTATTATTAGCGGTTTTGCTGGCTCTGATATCGAACTTTTGGCTCTTTGCCGACTCCTGAAACTGAAATGTGGCGTTGGCGGTTCTGCTAAAGACGGTGACATTATTATTCAAGGTGACCTTCGTCAGCGTATCGTTGACTTACTCAAAGCCGAGGGCTATACGCAAACTAAGTGATACAATCTAACCCTTTTTTGCTATGAAAGATACTAGGATATGCGTTATTGGACTTGGTTATGTGGGACTCCCTCTTGCCCGTCTCTTCTCAACAAAGTACCCTACTATCGGGTTCGATATGAATGCCCAGCGTTGCAAAAACCTTATGGCTGGTCACGATGAAACCCTTGAGGTCAGTGATGAACTACTCAACGATGCTATCTCTAATCATGGCTTTATCTGTACTTCTGATGCCTCAAAAATAAAAGACTGCAATTTCTATGTCGTTGCTGTTCCTACCCCTGTTGATGACCATAACTGTCCGGACCTTTCTCCTCTTTGTGATGCCAGTGCTTTGGTCGGTAAGGTTATTAGCCATGGTGATGTCGTTGTTTATGAGTCAACAGTTTATCCAGGTGTCACCGAAAATGTCTGTATCCCTGCTGTCGAAAAATGCTCAGGCTTGAAGTTTAATGTTGACTTTTTTGCTGGTTATTCCCCTGAACGTATAAACCCTGGTGACAAATTTCATACCGTTGAACGTATTCGTAAGGTCACTTCTGGCTCCACACCCGAAATTGGCCGCTATGTTAACGATGTCTATTCAAGTGTCATCATCGCTGGAACTCATCTCGCTCCTTCTATCAAAGTCGCTGAGGCTGCCAAAGTAATCGAAAATTCTCAGCGTGACATCAATATCGCCTTTGTTAACGAACTCTCCAAGATTTTCAATCGTATCGGCATTGACACTCTTGATGTCCTTGAGGCTGCTGGTACCAAATGGAATTTCCTCCCTTTCCGTCCTGGCCTTGTCGGTGGACATTGTATCGGTGTTGACCCTTATTACCTTGCTCAATGTGCACAGTCTTTTGGATATAATCCTGAGATTATTCTCTCTGGTCGTCGTATGAATGATGGTATGGGCGAATATGTCGCAAACCAAACTGTTAAGTTGATGCTCAAGAAGGGTATTCAGGTTCTTGGTTCTCAAATCCTCATTATGGGATTTTCGTTCAAGGAAAATTGTCCTGATGTTCGCAATACAAAAGTGATAGATATCTATAAAACTCTCAAAGATTACAATGCTAACGTAACTATTTATGATCCTTGGGTTAATCCTGCTGTTGCTGAAGCCGAATATGGAATAAAAATCTTCAACGAATTACCTACTCAGCGTTTTGATGCCTGTATCGTAGCTGTTGCTCACAATCAATTCTCAAAAATGAATATTCTCCAGTTTCTTAACGATTCTCACGTTCTCTTTGATGTCAAATGCTCGCTCGACCGTAACATAGTCGATGGCAGATTGTAAAAACCTTTTATTGCGTCCACTTGAAAAAGTCTGAAAACGCACTTTTGCGATTTGTAATACCTTGATAATCAGTTTTTGATTTCGCAACTTTTCGCAAAAAACGACTTTTTCAAGTGGACTCTTTATTCAAGTTTCCCATGTTCAGCCTGGAAGGCTGTACTATGAGTAACCGAGTACGGAGTGCTCGGTATATCAGCGACATACTGTGTCTGCCTGGAACACTCGTGCAAGTGAGTGCAGAGTCAAGCTTTGCTTGAACTATGCCGAGTGCAGCCGAGTGTCAAGGAACTTAACACTCGTGCAAGTGAGTGCAGAGTCAAGCTTTGCTTGAACTCGTGCCGAGTGCAGCCGACCTTCTCCAATTATGGAACATCCTCTTATATAACATACAAACATATTAGGCATAAAAAAACGGAGTTACCAATCAAGATAACTCCGCTTTTTATGCCTAAACTGGAATTAGATAAGATTCATCTCGTGAAGAACGCTGTTTGTCTTGCGTACTGCAGCCTCCGAAGCTGCAAGTTTAGCTTTCTCGTCTCCGTTCAATGGTAACTCGACAATTCTTTCTATACCATTCTTGCCAAGTATTACTGGAACACCGATTGTGATGTCTTTCATTCCGTACTCACCGTCAAGAAATGCTGCGCAGGTAATCATCTTGCCTTGATTCTTAACGATTGACTCAGCAACTGATGCAGCTGCTGCACCTGGTGCCATCCATGCTGATGTGCCAAGAAGACCTGTCAGTGTTGCACCACCAACCATTGTTGACTTAACAACCTCTTCCAGTTTCTCTGCGCTCAGGAAGTTGCTTACTGGCATTCCTTTGTATGTTGCAAAACGAGCCAACGGAATCATTGTTGTGTCACCATGACCACCGATTACGATACCTTCAACCTCGTTCTGGTTGCAACCGATTGCCTGCGAGAGAAAATATTTGAAGCGGCTGCTGTCCAATGCTCCACCCATACCGATGACGCGATTACGTGGCAACCCAAGTGTCTTGTATGTCAAGTATGCCATAGGATCCATTGGGTTTGCTACGATAACCAAGATAGCGTTTGGCGAGAACTTCAGACAGTTGTCAACTACGCTCTTCACAATACCAGCGTTAACACCGATAAGCTCCTCACGGGTCATACCTGGTTTGCGTGGCATTCCTGAAGTGATGATAACTACGTCAGAATCTGCAGTTTTGCTGTAGTCGTTTGTCACACCTGTAACTACAGTGTCAAAGCCCATAAGCTGAGCTGTCTGCATAATGTCCATAGCTTTTCCCTCTGCAACACCTGGTTTGATGTCAATGAGGCATACTTCGTTGGCAACTTCGTTTACTGCCAATACGTTGGCACAAGTAGCTCCTACGTTACCTGCGCCTACTACTGTTACTTTACTCATAATTATTTGTATTTATGTTAGTTATTATAAAAGTTGTCTGTCTCGGTTTTATGTTACAATCTCTCTCTTTCTATTTGCAAAGTTACTCATTATTTTCGACTTTACGAAACTTTTAGGACAATTTTTCAGCAATTTCTAACCACCTCATCTCTTTTTCGTCAATCATATCCTTAACTTCTTTGTACCTTGCTATTTGCACATCCATCTCTCTCTCGTCCGGGTGCGCCAAGAACTCTTCTATAACTCTCTTTTCTTCTTCCAACTCATCTAATTCTTTCTCCAACATTTCATATTCCCGCTGCTCTTTGTAACTCAGTTTCTTTACTTCTGCGTGTTTTCTCTTGCTTTTTTCTCCTTCATTATGCGGTATGACATTTTTGTTGGCATTCTCTTCTTTTGCTTTGCTTTTCTCCGCCAACCTATAGTCTGTGTAATTTCCAGGAAAATCTTTTACCTCTCCTCCTCCTTTGAACACAAGTAAATGGTCAACAATCCTATCCATAAAGTATCTGTCGTGGCTTACCACTATCACACACCCTTTGAAATTAATCAGATACTCTTCCAATATGTTGAGTGTCGCAATATCAAGGTCGTTTGTCGGTTCGTCTAATACCAAAAAGTTTGGCTGCATCATCAGCACCATACATAGGTTCAGTCTCCTTCTCTCTCCTCCCGACAGCTTCTCTATGTAATCATACTGTTTCTCGTGTGGAAACAAGAAATGGTTCAGCATTTGTGCTGCTGTCAGTTTTCTGCCTCCTCCCAAATCTACGACCTCTGCCACGTTCCTTATTGCGTCAATCACCCTCTCTCCCTCGTTGACTTTCATTCCTGTCTGGCTGTAATATGCGAATCTCACCGTCTCTCCTATGTCAAATCGTCCGCTGTCTGGTTCAACCTCTCCCACTAACATCTTGACGAATGTTGATTTTCCTGTGCCATTTGCCCCTATGATACCCATCTTTTCATAGCGCGAGAAGTTGTAGTAGAAATCTTTCAGTAATATCCTATCTCCGTATGCTTTTGATATGTATTGTGCCTCGAATATCTTTGAACCTATGTATGCTGATTTGACGTTCAGCTGCACGTTGTCTTGTATAATCTGCTCATGTGCACGTTTGTCCAACGTGTCGAATGCCTCAATTCTGTATCTCGCTTTATGTCCCCTTGCCTGCGGCATTCTCCTCATCCACTCCAACTCTTTCCTGTACAGATTACGCATTCTTTCCGTTACTGCGTTGAAGTTGCTTATGCGCTCTTCTCTTTTCTCTAAATAATACGAATAATTTCCCTTGTAATGAAACAGTCGCTGCTCACTAATCTCCAGTATGTCAGTGCAAACCGAGTCAAGGAAGTATCTGTCGTGCGTGACTATGAGCAATGCCATCTTCGACCTCTTCAGCATATCCTCCAACCATTCAATCATCTGCAAGTCCAGATGGTTTGTCGGCTCGTCTAATATCAGTAAGTCTGGCTCCGAAATCAGCACGTTTGCCAATGCTATCCTTTTCTGCTGACCTCCCGACAGTGTCTCAATCTTTTGGTTCAGGTCATGAATGTCAAGTTTCCCGAGTATCTGCTTTATGTTTACGTGGTATTGCTCCGCCGTCTGGTCAATATCTGCGTTCTTAGTATGAAAACATGCCTCCGAAATCGTTGCTCCTTCTGGAAATTCAGGTGTCTGACTCAGAAATGCCACCCGGGTGTCCCTCTGAAATGTTATGCTTCCCGAATCTTGCGTTTCTTTGCCTGTGATTATTTTCAATAACGTGCTTTTCCCTGCACCGTTCTGAGCTACAATGGCATACCTCTCCCCTGCGTCAATGCTGAAACTGACATTATCAAACAATAACCTATCACCAAACGATTTCGATATCTCTTCTACCTGTAGCAGCATCCTATTTTATTTGCCCATTATCAGTTTGAATATGTCATTACCGTTAGCATAAATCAACAGTGCCAGCAGCAGGAACATTCCTATATTCAGTGCGATATTCATAAATTTGTCAGATGGTTTCTTGCCTGTCAACATCTCAATTAGCAGCATCAGCAGATACCCACCGTCCAAAACAGGTATTGGAAGTATGTTCATAAATGCCAGTATGATTGACAGAAATGCCGTTATGCTCCAAAATCTTATCCATGACCATTCTTCTGGGAATATCTTCCCTATGGCTATGAAGCCTCCGACGGATTTCGCACCTGCCTTGGTGAACACCAATCTGAATTGCTTTATGTAGTTGACGAGCGTCTCCCAACCATATATACATCCTGCGGGTATCGCCTCTAAGAAGTTGTATTCCACATCTACAACCTCAAATCCGTCCAACTCAGGGTTTATTACAAAACCAATTTTACCTGCCGTGTCAGGTGTCACTCTGTTATATTGTGTTTTTCCGTTACGTGCAATGGTGAGTGTTATTTCTCTGCCTTTCATCGAGTCAAGCATTGCCACAAAGTCGCTTGCGGCAACTACAGAAATGCTGTCAACAGCCATAATGCTGTCACCTGTCATAATCCCTGCTTTCTCGGCAGGTGACCCATTAACCACTTCCCCGACAGTGAATGGGTAACGTATCTTCATAAAGACGGAATCTTGAGACTCGACAACTTCCTCGCTGAATTTCTTCGGCAGCAGCACCCTCTCCTCTACACCGTTTCTTTCCACCTGTACGTCGCACAACCCCTCGATGATTATTCTCTCTGTGACATCTTTGTCTGTCTCGACCACGTGCCCGTTGACGCTTTTCACCACATCACCATTGACAAATCCATATTTCAATGCTGTTTTGCAGTAGTCATAACCAAGGTATGCATTTCTTAAAGGAAGATAACTCTCCCCGTTGATAAACAGCATCATAATGTAAATCACTATCGCACCTACAAAGTTCATCAACACACCGCCCGAGATGATGAGCATTCTCTTCCATGCCTTCTGCGAACGATATTCCCAAGGCTTTGTTTCTGTGGATAATTGGTCTGACTTAGTAGTTTCATCTACCATTCCGTCTATGGCACAATACCCACCGAATGGTATCCACCCTATTCCCCATTCCGTGTTGTCAGGGTATTTTCTCCAATCGTCATCAGGCAAATCCTCAATCTTTTCCCCCTTTTTCAACTCCTCTATGTTCTTGGCAAAAAACGCAAAATGCCACTTTCCGTTGAACCTCTTTGCCCTCACAAGCGAGATTTTGCTGTTGAAGAACATATAAAACTTGTTCACACGCACGTTGAACATCCTTGCAAACATATAGTGACCAAACTCATGTATCACTACCAGTAGCGAAAGCGCTACAATAAATTGTATTACTTGTATCATTTAATGTATTCTGATGTTATTATTCTTGTCTCGGCATCACATGCCACATAATCTTCATACGTAGGCTTTTCTATATATGCTAATCTTCCAAGAACTTTTTCGATTACATCACTCATCTCTAAGAATCCTATCCTATCTTCTAAGAACGCTGCAACCACAACCTCGTTTGCAGCATTCAACACGCAAGGCACATTTCCTCCACGTTTCAATGCCTCAAATGCCAACCCCAGGTTTCTGAATCTCTCAATATCAGGTTTCTCGAACGTTAAGTTGTTTACTACGCTGAAGTCCATTCTCTCAATCTTTGACTCTATTCTGTCAGGAAACGAGAGCGCATATTGTATTGGCAACCTCATATCCGGCATTCCCATCTGCGCTTTTATCGACCCATCCACAAACTGCACCATCGAGTGTATAATGGACTGTGGATGAACAATTACTTCAATCCTGTCTGATGTCACTCCAAAAAGCCACCTTGCTTCCATCACCTCAAAGCCTTTGTTTATCAGTGATGCAGAGTCAATTGTTATCTTTGGACCCATTTTCCAGGTCGGGTGTTTCAGTGCATCAGCCGCTTTTACATTTCTCAACTCCTCAATTCCCATCTGTCTGAACGGACCGCCTGACGCTGTGATTATCAGTTTGTCAACCTCTTTGTCTTTTTCTCCTACCAGACATTGGAAAATCGCTCCATGCTCCGAGTCAACTGGCACAATTGCCGCATGGTATCTTGCTGCCAACTCTGTTATCATCTCTCCTGCTACAACAAGTGTCTCTTTGTTCGCCAACGCAATCCTTTTCCCTGCTTTTATTGCGGCTATTGTTGACCTTAATCCTGCATATCCAACCATAGCAGTTACCACAGTATCAACGCATTTCATCCCGACAATTTGGTCTATTGCCTCACTTCCCGCAAAAACTTTTATTGACTGGTCTTTCAGTGCCTCTTTTACTTTCTCGTAGTGTGCCTCGTTGTTTATGACTACAACCTCTGGCTGAAATTCTCTCGCCTGTGCTATGAGTTTATCTGCACTATTGTTCGCCACCAGTGCATATACTTCATATCTCTCTGGATGCCACTTTACTATATCTAAGGTCTGACATCCTATTGACCCTGTCGAACCTAATATCGCAAGTCTCATTTCTTTTTCCCTTTGTTTTTTGCTATCTCTTCCCTGAATGCTTTCTCCCTTTCCAATGCATCGATTTTCAGTGTTTTGTTTCTTGCTATTATAGTCGTGTCTGCTTCTGGAATGCTGTCAATGTCTATCTCTCCTGCTATAACCTTTTTGATGTTCATCAATTGTTGCTCAGCCATCTCAATCTCCCTTGTCAACGAGTCAATCCTTGCTCCCTGCTCAATGACATCACGGTGTATTTTTGCGCTTTCAAAACCTGGCAGATAGTTGCTTAACGGCGTGGCAAATATTATCAAAGATATGATGGTCAACATTATTATAAGAAGAAGCCCGATTATGTTTATTAACCTCAGCCACGACAAATGTATGTTGTATTTCTCGGTGAGTCTCTGCTCATCAATCACCACAACGTTGTATTTGAATTTTAATTTGTCGAGTATCTTCTTAATCTTCATTATTCTATCGAGTTCTCCTTGTGTATGTTACATATTCATAGTCCAAATCAGAAGCCTCATCATGCATAACTCCTTCTCTTGACTCAATCTCCCATTCTTCGCCTTTTATTTCTGGAAAATATCTGTCTGCGTCCTCAACCAATGTCCCTACATGCGTGACTGTCAATTTGTCGGCGTATGCAAACATCTGTTCGTAAATTCCAGCCCCTCCTATGATAAAAGCCACTTCTTCCCCCTTTACCATTTTCAAAGCCTCTTCCACTGACCTCACAATTTCGCATTCCTCTCTTTCTTTCATGCTTTGCGAAATTACTATGTTCCTCCTACCTTTCAATGGCTTGAAAGGCAACGAGTCCCATGTATTCTTCCCCATAATGACGGTATGACCCATTGTCAATGCCTTGAATCTTTTCAAATCGCTTGATATGTGCCACGGAATATCATTATTCCTACCTATGGCGTTTCTCTTATCTATGGCTACTATGATTGTCAACATTTTTTGAACTCACCTTATTTCTTTTTGCTAGTTCCTGATTTATCGTACTCATATTTGATTTCATACGTTGGTGTAAATGTCTCACCTGTGTTCTTGAAACCTTTCCAGTATTCGTGGTTCTTATACGTCATCACTGTGCCAGGTCCTACCTTTAAGTCTGCGTTTTCTTTCGCTTTAGCATCAAAGATTGGACCGGGAGATGTTGGCATTGATGGCGATGGCAGGAAGAATGCTCTCAATTTTACGCAATTGTAGAATGCCTCTTTGCCTATATAGTTAACCGTACTTGGCAGTGTGACATCTACCAAGTTGACGCAATATTTGAATGCTCCGTCATCTATCGTGTTTATTGGCATCTCCGTTAGGTCAAGTTTCGCTGGCGCTTTCCCCGCAGGACAGAATATCACGCGGTCAAACTCCTTTGTATATAATATTCCATCTTTCAAAACAAAGTTGTCGTTGTCTTTCTTGCACGTTACGTTAGCCAAGTTTATGCATCCTCCTATTGCACCTACCCCTATCTCTTTCATAAAACTGTGTACTGAGAATTTCGTTATGCCAGTGTTGTAGAATGCATATTCCCCAACTATATCTATATATTCTGAGATTCGTATGTTCGCTAATGTCGTGCAATTTTCAAATGCATGCGCACCAATCATTGTGCATTTGCTTTTCTCGCCTATCGCTGCTCGCCTCAACATCGAACAATCTTTGAATAAGTATGCTGGTATAATCGTCACTTTGTCGTCAAAACTCACTCCTGCCAATGCTGTACAACCTTCGAATGGACCATGGACAGCATCTTTCACCACACCACTTGCTGTCTCACATTTCTCTGCATTGAAATATATGTTTGTCAGTCCTGTGCAGTTGGCAAATGCTAATGCACCAATATATGTCACACCTGGAGTAATCTCTATCAGTTTTACTTTGTCACATCCGTAGAACAATCCCTCTGGTATGGTCTTTACTTTTTTGCCAAAGGTTATGTCGTTTATCTTGTTTTTTCCTCCGAATGGATATATTATCGAGTCTGATGACAGATTGAAGGCTGCTGTACAATTTATTGCGTTGAACTCTACGGTCGTAAGGTTCTCACAGTCCGAAAATGCTCCTCCTCCGATTGATGTTATATGCTCAGGTATTGTCAGATTAAGCAGCATATTTACATGCGAAAACGACATTGCCCCAATCTTTTGCAACGATTTGCCCCATACAATCTCTTTTGTCATTGTACATCCGTAGAACGCAAAGTCCGGTATCTGCTCAACTTTTCCACCTATGGTTATCTTTGTTGCTGGTGCATTGATGAATGCCGATATTGTTACTCCATTTTCAACTGTTTTCATATTGATACAGTTTATGGCATTATATGTAATGTCTGTCAGCGATAGACAACCCATAAAAGCACCTCCGCCTATGTCTTTAATATTTTCAGGTATGACTATCTTCTTCAATGACGTGCACCCTTGAAACGCAAATTTGCCGATTCTCTCTGTTCCGTTTGGAATTACAAGACCTGCCAACCTCGTACATCCTGAAAATGCGTAGTTTGGTATCTCTTTTACGTCCGGACCTAACAGCAGCGAGGTTAACGATTCTATCGTGAAGATTGAAGTTTTCTGTGCTGCATCCGAAAATATCTCGCAACGCTCTGCATTGTAATATATCGAGGCAAGTGCCTCACAGCCGTCAAATATGTGCTTGCCTATCTGCTTTACATTTTTTGGTATATTTATCTTTGTTATGCCTGTGCAACCTTGGAACATATACTCTGGCAATATCTCAACCTCTTCGCCTATGTTCACAGTCTTAATACCTGAGCATGCTTGGAAAGCTGAGTACGTTATGCCGTTTTCCACTTTTGTTACTCCCGTGCAACGTTTTGCATTGAAGTTCAATACTGTCAGGTTCGCACAACCATTAAATGCCAAGCCACCGATTGATGTTACACCCTCTGGAATGGTGACACTCTGCAGAGACGAGCAGTTGAAGAATGCTTTAACTCCTATCTGCTTCACCTCTGTTGGTATGGTTATGTTTCTCAGTGCTGTGCAGTTAGCAAACGCATTGTCTGGTATCACGCTAACTTTCTCGCCAAAATTTACTGTTGTTATCGATGAACTCTCAAATGCAGGTATTGGCACATTTTTTTCGTATGTCGTTGCGTTTACACAGTTTATGGCATTGAAGTTTATTGTCGTCAGACTTGAACAACCACCAAATGCGCGTCCTCCAATCGAAGTTACTGTCTCTGGTATCGTTACCTGCTGTATTGACGTACAATTCAAAAATGCACAATCTCCAATTGTTTCAGTTGATGGCGACAATTGCAAATCAGTTATCCCCGAACAACCGTAAAATATGTAATTCGGTATGTTATGTACTTTCGGACCAAAGTTCACAATCTTGATATTTGGATTGTTGAATGCTGTAACTACTTGATTGCCGTGAGATTTGTGCGCTGAGTTACATGCTTCAGCGTTGAAGTTCACTGTCGTTAGGTTCTTACAGTCATAGAACGCTGCCTCGCCAATCGATGTTATATCCTCAGGTATTGTTATTTGTGTCAGTGTGTTACAGCCCTGGAATGCTCTGTCTGGTATCTTTGTTACGAATGGTCCGAATGTTACGTTCGAAATCTGTGTGTTCTGAAATGCTGGTCCTGCGTTTGAACCCATACTCTCGCAAGCTCTTGCCTCAAAGTTTACCTTCGTCAGGTTTGAACAATCGCAAAATGCACGGCCTCCTATTGATGTCACATGCTCTGGTATTGTTATTTCTGATATTCCAGTACAACCCCAAAATATATACTCTGGAATGCTCACCACATCTGCACTGAGGTTAATGTTTGTGATTGATTTGCAATCCTCGAATGCTGGGGTTATTGCCTTTCCTGCCTTTCCAGCTGCTATAACGCAGTTCGTTGCATTGTAATTCACAGTCGTCAGACTGGAACAACCTTTGAATGCATGACCGCCAATGCGCGTGATTGTTTTCGGAATCGTTATTGTTGATAACGATTTGCATCCGAAAAATGCTTTGTCAGCTATGACTTTCACTGGATAACTGTCACCTTCATAAATCACACTCTCTGGAATCTCAATTACTCCAGTATAAGGCGTGGCTGTCGATGGTAGCACTATGGCGTATTTATCCTTTGCTTCAATGTCGTATGTTATCTCGACACCTTGGCTATTTGTGATTACAACACTTGCGTTGGACACTATTGTCATCACAAGTAAACTTGCTAATAGTAAAGCTTTTTTCATATATTGTCCTTTTTGTTTTATACACCTTTAATATATTGTATATCAAAGTCGCAAAGTTAGCCTTTTTTTCTGACATATCCAAACATTTTCACTAAAAAATATTTCTGCCATTTTCTCCCTCTGTTTCTGTTATTTTATTCTATTATTCTTGTTACACTATCCGTCGTTTTTTTTATTATTCTTGTTACACTATCCGTCATTTTTTCTCTTCGGACTCTCGGGTAGGGTGTTCTCTTTTCACAACCTATCCCATACGGACAGTGAATATGACCATCAACTACTTACAATCCTTTTCACAACCTACTCCATACGGACAGTGAATATGATTATCAACCACTTACAACCGAGCCAACAAATTTTATGTACGGACTTCTGAAAACAAATGTTGTGATAGCAAGCGGGTGAAACAAAAAAAGCAGCCTTTGCAAAAAAGGCTGCTTTTTTTATTGTCTTCGTTGTGATACGAGGATTCGAACCTCGACAGACAGAACCAAAAACTGTAGTGCTACCATTACACCATATCACAATCTGATTCCTCTCCTGAAATCGGCTGCAAAGGTACAACTTTTTTCTGACTTGACAAAGAAATTTCCTTCTTTTTTTCAATAATTTTTTTGACCCCTTTTCCTTGACCCAAATTCCTGCTGTTTTTCATTCGGTACATAA